>JASHTT010000128.1 GCA_030040415.1 Streptosporangiaceae bacterium
GTGGACGTGCCTGGGCGGTCGCTGCAACTCGTCGTCATCGACCGCATTCCGTTTCCCCGTCCTGACGACCCGCTGGCCTCGGCGCGCCAGCGCGCAGTCGCCGCGCGCGGCGGGAATGGCTTCATGACGGTAGCGGCAGCCCAGGCAGCGCTGCTGCTCTCGCAGGGCACCGGGCGGCTACTGCGCACCATCGACGACCGCGGCGTGATCGCCATACTCGATCCGCGAATCGCGACCGCCAGGTACGGCAGCTTCCTGCGCGCCTCGCTGCCCCCGTACTGGAATACCTACGACCCAGAGGTCGTGCGCGGCGCGCTGCGCCGCCTGGCGGAGTCACCGGTTGGCTGAGTTCCGCAACTAAGTGCAATTGCGCCCCGAAGCGCCCGGTGTAACTCTTGGACCGTGTAGGCCTCACAGTAGGCAGACGGTCGGGCCCGCTCCCCGACCGAGGCCTCGCCGTGACGCTCAGGAGGGGAGCGTCACGACGGAACTCGGCGCGAGGAGAGGGCTGACTGTTGATGTATCGAAGCAGGGTGCTGCGCTGCGCTAGCACCGGGATCGCGGGCACGCTGGCGGCCGTATGGCTGGTGGCCGCGGCGGGCGCACCGAACGCGCTCGCGGCGACAGCGGGTACGAACATCGGGAACGCCGCCATACTGACGTCCAGTGGTGCGACAGGCTCGCTAACCAGCACCGCCCAGGACGACTGGTGGGTCGTGTACCCGAAGACGGCGGGCGGCACCGTGCAGATTAAGGTCAACGACACGACCTCCACCTCGGCCAGTTGCCCGGACATCTACTTCAGCATCGACGGCACCGACGGCAGCGCTGACGTCTTGGCCGACCAGCCGCTGGGCGGGGACACCTCGCAGGACGACTATGTGTCGAAGCCCGACTCCGACCGGTATTACGTCGAGGTGGACACCTACTCGTGCGGGTCGGTGACCTCGCCGATCACCTACTCACTGCGGGTCGTGTCCGGCGGTGGCGGGACCCCGTCGAACCCTGGGACCGGCACGAACGACCCAGCGGCATCGATCGGCAGCGTGCATGCCGCCTTGCTCGGCCACACCGTGTATAACGGCACGGTCATCACCTCGGCCAACCAGTACTGGTACCAGCTGTACCTGCCGAAGGCGGCCGCTGCCACGGTGCGGTTCGAGGACACCACGGCCGCAGGCAGCAGCCCGTGCTCGGACTTGTACGTGTCACTGGACAACTCCGACGGAGCAGCGCTGGACGACCAGCCGATGGGGGACAACTCGGCAACCGTCTTCTCGGTGGCCAACGCTGGCCTGTACTACGTCGAAGTCGCCGCCTATTCCTGCAATGGCAGCGACGGCGCGACGTACAGCGTCGAACCCGAGCCCGCCTCGGCGTGGAGCGCGGCGCCGACAGCCAAGACCGGCACGACAGCGGCGGGCGCCTCGATCGGCAACGTGCACGCTGCGCTGCTCGGTGACACCGTTTACCACGGCACGGTCGTCACGTCCAGCAACCAGTACTGGTATCAGATCTACAAGTCTTCGGGCAAGGGAACGGTCACCGTCCGGTTCGAGGACACCACGGTGTCCGATGGCAGCGCGAGTTGCTTCGATATTTACGTTTCGCTCGACAACTCCGATGGAGCCGTCCTGAACGCCAACCCACTGGGCGACGACACTGCGATTTCCTACACCGTCTCCGACGCTGGGCTCTATTACCTGGAGGTCGAGGCGTACTCTTGCGGCGGAACCGACGGCGCCACCTACAGCATCGAGGCCAACCCGCCGGCAAGTCTCGCCGCCGCGCCCCCCGCCAAGGTGGGCACGACAGGCGCGGGCAGTTCGCTCAACAGCGTCAAGGCGCCGCTGCTCGGTGACACCGTCTACAGCGGAACGGTCGTCACGAGCACGGACCAGTACTGGTACCGGCTCTACAAGCCGTCAGGTAAGGGTGCGGCCACCGTGCGGTTCGCGGACACGACGGTGTCCGGCGGCAGTGCAAGCTGCTACGACTTGTACGTCTCGCTCGACAATTCCGACGGCGTTGCCCTGGACGCCACGCCGCTCGCCGACGACACGGCGGTCACCTACCCGCTGACCGCGGCGGGTACCTATTACATCGAGATCTCCGCCTACAGCTGCGGTGGCAGCGACGGCGCCACGTACAGCGTCGAGCCGAATCCGGCGTCGGCGTGGGCCGGCGTGCCGGCGGTCACGAGCGTCAGCCCTGCCACGGGCTCGTCGCACGGCGGCACGCTGGTCACCATTAAGGGAACGTGGCTAGCCGGGGTGACTGCCGTCTGGTTCGGGGGTGCGAAGGGGACCAAGATCCACATCGTATCGGCAACCGAGCTGACGGTCGTCACACCGGCGCACGCCAAGGGCGCCGTGAGCGTCACGGTGACCACTGGCGCGGGCCGGTCGGCCGCCGGAACGGGCAGTCGCTACACCTACACCTGATCTGCGGCGTCCCGGGGGGCGACCCCCGGGACACCCACAGAGTCACATGCGGGGCCGGGCCTGGGCGAACGTCCACCGGTAGCCTTCCACGTCCGCGGCCTGGTAGGCGCGGTAGCCGTGCTGCTGGATGCCGGAGACGACGCTGGCTCCCCGTTCCCGCGCGTGCTCGAAGTGGGCGTCGAGGTCGTCGACGTACACCCACGGCACGTGCGTCGCGCTGGTGCCTTGCGGGCTGGCCGCGTCCAGCGGAAACAGCATGATCGAGCTGTTGCCGATGAGAAACTCGGTCCACGAGTGCTCGTCGTTTCCCGACAGCTCCAGGGCGAGCCTGAAGCCGAACACGTCCGCCAGCCAGCGCGCAGCTTCTGACGGCTTCTGGTAATACAGCGCGAGCGCGAGCCTGCCGGACTCGGCAGGCTCGCGGGTCGCGGTCGCGCGGCGCTCGAACCACGCGCCCAGCCAGGCCGGCGCGACCCGCACCCAGGCAGTTCCGCCGCGGTCAGCGCCGCCGGCCGGGATGGTCGCGGCCACTGTCACGCGCGTCCCACCGGGGACCGGCGTGAACCGAACCTCGACCGTCACGTCATCTATCGAGCTCTGCCACGCCAGCAGCTCGCCCGGCCGCCACGCGGTGATGCGGCCAAGTTCGAGTGCGTCGCTGCCATCCTCGCTGTAGAGCTCGAGCAGCCGGCCGCCGATCCCTGGCTCGCAGCGCTTGCCGATGGCCCTTGCCCCGTCGTGGAAGTTGATCGGACCGCGCACCCACCACAGGTCCATCTCGTCGGTGAAGACCGTGAACGCGGTCCGCGGATCGGCGTCGACTGTCACGTCCGAGGTGACCGTTCGCGGCTGCGCAGTGCTTGGAGTACTCATGGCGTTCGCTCCTCGATGTGCCGCTTGAACGATGCGAGTTGCTCGTCCCAATGTGCCTGCAGCTGGTCCAGCCAGGCCTGCATCGCGGTCAGTGCCTCCGGTCGCAGCCTGAAGTAGCGCATGCGTGCGTCCCGTCTTGTTCGCTCGTCGGTGATGATGCCCGCGTTCAGCAGAGCCTTGAGATGCCGGCTCATCGCCGGAGCCGACATTCCGGCGGCGGCGGACAGCTCGCCCGCTCGCCGCGGGGCCGCGCTGAGCAGTTGCACCACCTGCCGCCGCGCTGGGTCGGCCAGAGCGGTGAACACCGTGGCCACGTCCTCGTCGGTGCAGTCTGGTTGCGTCACGCGAGAAAAGTTAATGTGTGAATTAACTAATTGTCAAGGTCCGGGGCCCGCTCGGCGGCCGCGAGCTTGCCGTCTGATTCCCGCCAGACAAGCACGTTCCGATTCCAGAGCATGGATGCATGACGACGGCCACGAGGGTCTTCGAGGTAAGGGCCATCCCGGCCGAGGTGCTGCGCGAACTCCGCGAGGCCGACGACGCGGGCAACCCGCCGACGCTGATGACAGATGCCGCCGGCGGCTCGCCGTTGCGCTGCTGCCTGCGGCCCAGCGAGCCGGGGGAGCGGGTCGCGCTGGTGTCCTACGCGCCGCTACGCAGGTGGGCCCGCGAATGCGGCGCCGAGCCCGGGCCCTACGACGAAGTCGGGCCCGTGTTCATCCACCCGGCACCGTGCGCGGGGCCCGATGGCACCGGCTATCCCGAGTGGCTAGCCAGCCGCCAGCGCGTGCTGCGCTGCTACGACGCCGGCGGCAAGATTCTCGGCGGGCGGCTGATCGCGCCGCGCGGAGACGGCAGCCCGGTGCCCGTCGAGTCGGCGCTGGCGGAGATGTTCGCTGATCCGCGAGTCGCCGTCGTGCACGGCCGGGCCGTAGAGTTTGGCTGCTTTACCTTCGAGGTCCGGCGGCCGGATTAGAGCACGTCGTGGCCGGGGTGCGGCTCCTGCGGCACGATGGCCTGCGCCGGGATCGAGCCGAGCCGGCCTGCCTGGTAGTCCTCGAAAGCCCGGACGAGCTCGTCCCGGGTGTTCATCACGAACGGCCCGTAGGCGGCGACCGGCTCCCTGATCGGCTCTCCGCCCAGGATCAGGACGTCGAGCTTGTCGGCCGGGCCGTCCATCCTGCGCTGCGCGCCCAGCGTCAGCACGTCGCCAGGGCCGAACACGGCAAGCTGGCCGGTGCGCACCGGCCTGCGATCGGTGCCGACGGTACCCGAGCCGGCCAGCACGTAGCCGAGCGCGTTGAAGTCCTGGCGCCAGGGCAGCCGGAACTCCGCACCCGGCTCGAGCGTGACGTGCAGCAGCGTGATCGGGGTGTGCGTGACACCGGGCCCGGCGTGTCCGTCCACCTCACCGGCGATGACGCGGACGAGCGCGCCGCCGTCCGCCGAGGTGAGCAGCGCCACCTGGCCGGCCCGGATGTCCTGATAGCGGGGTGGCGCCATCTTGAGCCTGGCCGGCAGGTTCACCCAGAGCTGGAAGCCGTGGAACAGGCCGCCGCTGGCGACCAGTTCCTCCGGTGGTTCCTCGATGTGCAGGATGCCGCCACCGGCCGTCATCCACTGGGTGTCGCCGTTGGTGATCAGCCCGCCGCCGCCGTTGGAGTCCTGATGCCGGAAGGTTCCGTCGATGATGTAGGTGACGGTCTCGAACCCGCGGTGCGGGTGCCAGGAAGTGCCTTTCGGCTCGCCCGGCGCATACTCGACCTCGCCCATCTGGTCCATGTGGATGAACGGGTCGAGCGCACGCAAGTCGACACCCGCGAACGCGCGGCGGACGGGGAAGCCCTCGCCTTCGAACGCAGACGGGGCCGTGGTGACCGACAGCACCGGCCGGTCGCGGCCGACCGCCGTGTCGGGCTCGGTAATGCGGGGCAGTAGCAGGATGTCCTGGACGGTTACGGCTGGCATCGCGTACCTCCTGTAGCTGGCTGCCGGCGGTAACGTTGGTTGAACGTACAACATTCCCGGTTGAAGCCGGCTGGCTACCCGCTCAGACAGGCAGCCCGGCTTCCAGGTGGGCCAGGCTGGCGTCGATTTTCTCGAACATCGCGCCGATGTCGGCGCCGCTGTCTGCCTGCCACGGCATCGTGGCCGTCATGATGACCCCGATTATCGCACCGGTCAGGTTCCTGACCGCGAAGTCGTCCGGTGCGCGGCCGGTCCGGCGGCCGATGGCGGCCGCGATCACCTCGGTCGTCCTGGCGAACTCGTCCAGGGCCCGGGCGCGAAGCTCCGGGACCCCGAGCGTCAGCCGGGTCGTCTCGGTGAACCGCAGCCTGTCCTCGGGGCTGAGCGCGAGCGCGGTCGCCGTGGCTGCCGCACGGAAGGCCGCGATGGGGCTCAGTTCAGGCGGCTGGGCCTCCAGCGCGGCCACCGTGACGATGTCGAAGTCGTCCTGCAGGACGACGTCCTCCTTGGCCGGGAAGTACCGGAAGAAGGTGGCCGGCGACACGTCGGCGGCGGCCGCGATCTGCTCGATCGTCGTGGCGGCGTAGCCCTGCTCGCGGAATAGCCGCAGCGCCTGCTCGCGGATCGCGGCGCGGGTCCTCGCCTTCTTCCGCTCGCGCAAGCCGGCCTGAGCTTGCCGGACCCCGTCCGGAACTGACGTCATGTCCGTCATGGTGCACCGGCAGCGCCTGCCGCGCTGCCGGGCACGCCGGCGGGCGGGGCGTGGTCTGGCTCCTGCATCTGTGGCGGCAGTGCCCCATGGAGATCCCGTCCGGTCGCCGCGCCAGCCTGTCGCGGCATGAACAGCAGCGCCAGCAGGGCCGCGACGGCCGCGATCGCGGCGCAGACCCACAGCATGGTGTCGACGCCGCTGGCGTAGGCGTCGTGCACGACGGCCAGCAAGGACAGCGAGTGCAGTTTGCTGGCGACGGCCACACCGTCGCCGACACTGTTGCGTACCGTCGCCGCGACCGATGACGGCAGTCCGGTCAGGGTCAGCTTGCTCCGGTAGACGGTGGCGAGCACGGTGCCGAGCACCGCTACCCCGATGGTCGCGCCGACCTGTCGCATGGCGGTCATGAGCGCTGAGCCAGACCCGCTGCGCTCAGGCGTCAGCGCGCCCAGTGCGGCGTTCAGCATGGTCGGCATCGCCAGGCCGAGGCCAAACCCCGTGACGGCAAACCAGCCGGCGACAAAGCCCGTGCTGCTCGACGCTGACGTCGCCGTGCCCACGACCAGGGCCGCGGCCATGATCGCGAATCCGCTGACGCCTATTGGCTTCGGGCCGAGCAGCGGCGGCTTGGCGGGCGCTCCACCGCCCTGCTTGCGCGGGCTCTGCAGTCGCTGCCCGATGCCGAGCCCGACTGCCAGCCCGCCGATCATCGGCAGCATCCTGACGCCGCTGCCTAGTGAGTCGAAGCCGCGGACGTCGAGGAAGAACTGCGGCATGGCGAAGGTCAGGCCGAACAAGGCGAAGGAGATCATCGTGGATAGCGTCGTGCCCCAGGTGAAGCCGGCCGACCGGAACAGCGTCAAGTCGACGAGCGGCTGCCGGCCTGCGCGGGCCACCCGTCGCTCCCAGTCCACGAACAAGACGAGAACGACAATGCCCGCCGTCATCGTGGCTATGGCGATGTTGTCCGTCCAGCCGTCGTCACCCGCCCGGATGACGCCATAGGTCACCAGCGCGAGCGCCGCGCTGGACAGGATCGTGCCGACAATGTCGATGCGAGACGTGCTCTGCCCGCGCGACTCAGGCATCAGCAACATGACCGCGACGAGCGCTATGACAACTATCGGCACGTTGATCAGGAAAACCGAGCCCCACCAGTAGTTGTCGAGGAGCCAGCCGCCCAGGATCGGGCCGAGCGGGTAGCCGAGGAATGTGGCGCCGCCGACGATGGCGATCGCCTTAGGCCGCTCCTCGGGGGTGAACATGACCGGCAGGACGGCCAGCGACAACGGCAGGATGACGGCTGCGGCGAGACCGAGCACCGCCCGTGCAGCGATCAGTTCGCCTGTTGACGTGGAGTACGCGCAGGCCAGCGACGCGAGTCCGAACAGCCCGAGGGCGCCGAGCAGCAGCCTTCGGCGGCCTATCCGATCACCTATCAGTCCGGCCGGCAGCAGGGCGCCGGCGAGTACCAGGCTGTAGGCGTCGACGAACCACTGCAAGTCCCCGGTCGACGCGTGCAGGCTGACCGCAAGCGTGGGCAGCGCCAGCGTGAGCACGAACAGATCGAGCCCGACGACCAGCACACTGACGGCCAGGGCGGCAAGCGCCCACCAGCGTCGGCGATCGCTCGCGGCTTGCTGGATGTGCTGTGCAGAGACCATCGCGCCCTCCAGGTCATGCGTGCCGCTCTAATAAGAGAGAGACTATCAAACGATATGAGGCATCACAATCGCAGGCTCCTGAGGTCGTGACCGACCAGAGCGGGGGGCCGCCTAGCGCAAATAGGCGATATCACCGATGCGCATTGGCTCGCCTCAGGCAGACCATTGAAGGCAGAAGACAGGCAGGGCGAATGAATCGTGTTAGATCGGGCAGTCGCGCCGCATGGGTGCCGTTAAGACCTACCAGGACGGTAGCCGGGCGCGGTTGACTGGTAGTCGGACGCGAGAGTCCAAAGCCCTCCATGCAGGAAGGGGGCAGCGAGGTGTTCGTGCGGAGGGTTGTCGCGGGCGTCAGCGGGTCTGCCTGCAGCCTCCAGGTTTTGCGGTACGGCTTCGAGCTATCGAAGGACTATGACGCGGTGCTGATGCCGGTGATCGCCTGGGTCCCGCCGGGTGGGGAGCTTGCCGACCGTCGGTACCCGTCCAAGGAACTGCGCGCGGTGTGGGACCGCAACGCGCGGGAGCGCCTCGGGCACGCGGTCGAGCTTGCGATTGGCGGTCCGCCGGAGGGCGTGGAGTTCGCACCGACGGCTGTCCGGGGTGAGGCGGGTGCGGTGCTCACCGCTCTGGCCTCAGAACCCGGCGACATCCTGCTCATCGGAGCCGGCCGGCCCGGCGCGCTGCACCGCTTGGCGGCCTGCAAGGTCACCAGGTACTGCCTGGCGCATGCGCAGTGCCCAGTCTTGGCGGTGCCGCCGTCACGGCTGGAAGCGCAGATCCACGGGCTGCACGGCTGGAGGTTCAGGCACCGGCTGGAGCCGGAAGACGCTTTCTTTCACACCGCCGACGCCTGACTGGCTGACAACCGCGCTTGCCGCCATGTGACAAGCTGTAGAGGTAGCGGCCGAGCATGACGTACCGCCGGGCAGCGAAGGAGGCAGCGATGCCGGAGCCACAGGGCGAGGAACTGGCCAGGGTGCGGGAGCGCCGCGAGGAGCTTCGCAAACGCTATCTCCGCCCGCTTGACGAGCGGCCGCCGAGCACCGTGAGCGGTGTCCACCATCTCGCCTTGATCTGCAAGGACACCGAGGAGACGATCAAGTTCTACCAGGAGTTCCTCGGCTTCCCGCTGGTCGAGCTCGTGGAGAACCGCGACTACGCCGGGTCGAACCACTTCTTCTTCGACATCGGCAACCACAACCTGCTCGGATTCTTTGACTTCCCTGGCTACGAGCATCCGGCGTGGCAGGAGACGATCGGCGGTGTGCAGCACCTGGCCATCTCGGTGACGGCAGACCAGTTCGACGCGGCGAAGAAGAAGCTGGAAGCGGCTGGGGTCGACTATCTCGGCCCGGACCGCGGCGCCGACGACAGCATGTACTTCCGCGACCCGAACGGCGTCGGGCTCGAGTTGTACCGGGAAGACCTCGGCACGTTCGAGGGCGAGCTGCTGGTCGAGTAGCGGCCGTTGTCGCAACGGTCAGCGCGACCGAGCGTGCAGGGAGCGCAGCATTGTCGCCGCTATCGACTGCTCGCTGCCTTCCTCCGGGATGAACAGCCAGCCAGCCAGGTACAGTGGCACGCCGAACAGGTACAGCGGCAGCCAGCCGAGGAACGGCAGGCCGGTGAAGCCAACGACGGTGAACACCGCGAACGCGATCCGCACAATCGTGACGTCGATGCCGCTGTAGCTGGCCAAGCCGGCCGCGACCCCGGCCAGGATTCGCCCGGAGACCGGACGGCGCAGTGTCCGGCCGTTGCGCACGGGTCCGGTCCGGTCAGAAACGCGCACGTCATCTGGACTGGTACTCATGTCTTCTACCCTGCCGCGCGAACCGCGGAGCCGACATCAGGAATGACCCTGACCTGACCCTGATTCGGTCGCTCAAACGGGCTGTGGCCTAGCGATTCGCCCGCCTGATCACCAGGCGCAGGCCGCTCCAGGTCTCGTCGATCGCGCAGACCTTGTTGTCGACAAGGTCGGTCGACAGCGCGACCTCGCGCACGACGTTGTCCGTCAGGTCGGTGGCTACCTTGGCGGCCTTCTTCGGCCAAGCGATCCACAGGCCGCAGGCGGGCGCCATGCGAGCGCGCAGCCGGGGAAGCTCGGTCTCCAGCTCGGCACGCCCGGTCACGAAGGCCACGATGACGTCGTACCGAGCCTCGTCCGCGAGATCGGTGCGCAGGCTTGCGATGTCGGGCAGCTCGCCGATCTCGTCCTCAAGCCATTCCGGCGCCCCGATCAGCGCTACCTCGTCGCCTTCGCCGATGCCGAGCTTGCGCGCCAACGGCGTTCGCGAATAGCCCGCTGGATCAGCCATCCAGCCCCCCTCCTGGCTCGCGAACCGCGAGCCGCTGCCGCAGGTCAGAACTCGAACCCACCCGGTCTGCCGTTCCGGTCGGCGATCAGCCCGGCCAGGGTCGCGATGGCGATCTCCGCGGGCGCCCGCGAGCCGATGTTCAGGCCGACAGGGCGGTGCACCCGGTCGATCTCCGCCACCGGGACACCGAGTTCGGTCAGCGCTGCCACGTGCGGTGGCTCAACCCTCGGGTTGCCCATGATCCCGACCCAGCGAGCGCCACAGGCCAGCGCGTCGCGCAGTTGCACGCCCAACTCTGGCCGGTGATGATCGGTCACCACGACGTCCGCTCCCTGTGCACCCGAGCTCGCCACGTCCGGTGCGAGCTCGGCCCCCGCCGCTTCCGCCGTCTTGGCCTTCTCGGCGTCGGGCTCCACGAGCATTGTCCGGTATCCGACGTCGGCGCCGTAGCGCAGCAGGTACGTGGCGACGGGCGAGGCGAACACAGCCACGAGGAGCTTGTCCTGCGCGGGCGCGTCGGCACGACCATGCGCGATCGCGTCGGCATCATGACTCGTCATGGCATGGGAGCTTGCCACCCGCGCCGCCCGGAGGGCAACCGGCCTCCGGAGGTGCGACACCTGGAAGAATAACGACTGCGAACCCCCCTAGTACGGAGGCCTCATGCGACTCAGCGCACGCAACAAGATCAACGCCACGATTACCGGCATCACCAGGGGAGAGGCCACGGCGAACGTGGAGCTAGACGCTGCTGGGACCCGGCTGGTGGCGTCGATCACCGTGGAGGCGGCGGCCGAACTTGGCCTGACCGAGGGCATGCAGGTGATCGCGGTCGTCAAGGCCTCCGACGTGATGGTGGCCGTGCCCGACTGATCACGCGCGGGAGACTGCGGTCAGGGCCGTCCCTGAGCTAACTGCGAGAGCAGGGCCATGACGGCCGAGCGCAGCACTTCCAGCCTGGCGCCAGCGAGCTGGCGGGCCCGCGTCAGCGTTGCCCGCGCCGTCGGCTCGGTGACCTCGAGGTAGACGCCGACCCCGGCGCCGCCACGCGGCGTGATCACCACCCGGCCGCCGTGCAGCCGGAAAGCCAGTATGTCGGCGGACGGGACGTCCCAGCTACCTCCTGTGTGGTCGGTGATTGATAGGACGGGGAACGTGCCGATCTCGGCTGGCGGCGCGATGCGCAGCCGGGCCATCAGGTCCACTGCGTTTGCGGTCGGCACGCGCAGCCGTTCCGTCACGTGCACGCCGTGCGTGATCTCGAGTTCGTCGTACACGTCCTGCACGGTCTGGCCAGCGGACCTGGCCTGCGCGGCGAGGCAGAGCAACGCGAGTGCGGCGGCGATGCCGTCGGCGTCCCTGGCCACGTCGCATGGGGCGTAGCCGAGTTCGGTGTCGTAGCCGAACACGAAACGGGTGCCGGCCCGGAGTTCTCCGGCACGGGCGATCCACTGGAAGCCGCTGAGTGTCTGCGCGTGCTCGGCTCCGGCAGCCGTCGCTATCGCGGTCAGCATCGAGCCCGAGACGACAGTGGAAGCGACCAGGCTTCTGCCGGTCGCTTCGGCCTGGCCGGCCAGCAGGTAGGCGCCGAGCAGCGCTCCGAGCTGATCGCCGGTCAGCGGCCGGTAGCCACCGGGGGCATCGGG
Source organism: Streptosporangiaceae bacterium (assembly GCA_030040415.1). Lineage (GTDB taxonomy): Bacteria > Actinomycetota > Actinomycetes > Streptosporangiales > Streptosporangiaceae > JAJYUU01. The sequence goes on from JASHTT010000128.1 coordinate 11,629, forward strand.
GTCCTCCACGGCGACCACCAGGCGCGCGCCTGCCGGGTCGTGCGCGAGCACGAGGTCAGCCCCGGCTCGGCGCGCTTGCGCGAACGCGAGGTCGAGCGAGCCTTGGCGCGCCGGGTCGGGCACGTCCACCGTCGGAAATCCGGGATCCGGCTCGAGCTGAGCTGTCACCACATCGGGGGCGGCAAAGCCCGCCCGCTCGAACGCGCGCAGGGCCGAGCTGCCGGCCACGCCGTGCAGCGCGGTGTAGGCGAACCTTAGCCAGGCGGCACCGCGCGGCGCCGGGAACCGTTCGCAGACCGTGTCCAGGTATGCCGGGACGCAGTCCGTTGGGCAGATCAGCGGGTCGTCCGGTGCGGCCAGCGGCACGGTGGCGAGCGGACCGACGTCGGCTAGCGCTGCATCCAGGTCGGTATCGGCCGGCGGCACCAGCAGCGCACCGTCGGCGAGGTAGATCTCAACGCCGGCGGCCGGCTCCGGGCCGGCGCTGGCCGCAATCATGACGCCTGCCGTCGCGCTGAGGTATCGGACGGCGAAGGACAGCAGCGGCTGCGGCACGCAGCCCAGGATGTGCACGCGGATACCGGCACCGGCGAGGACACGGGCAGCTTGCGTCGCGAACGCGTCGTTGAGCTGTGCCGCGTCGCAGCCGACGACGACTCCGGCTTCCGCCGCGTGACCAGCCGCACCGCCGGCGAGCAGCCAGTCCGCGAGCGCCGCGGCGGCGGCCGTGACGGTTGCCAGGTTCATCCGGCACGGGCCGGCACCGAGCGTGCCGCGCATGCCGGTGCCGCGGATGCGCGGGCGGTCGGCGAACCGGCCGGCGAGTTCCGCTTCGGCCGCCGGGCTTGGGTCGGCCAGCAACTCCGACAGTTCGGCGCGGTCCGCGGGGTCGGGATCGTCGGCGATCCAGGCGGCGACCCGCGTGGCGAGCCCGTCGATCTGCGGAACTGCTGTCATGCCCGGCTGTCTGGCTTCCTGTCGTTACGACCGCGGCCCGGTCGTGGACGCCGATGATCGTATCGGCTTAGGATGCGCGTCGTGCGCTTCGGCATCATCATCCTGCCCGATCAGCGCTGGGCTGAGGCAGCGCGGCGATGGCGCGCGGCTGAGGACTATGGCTTCGACCACGCCTGGACCTATGACCACCTGGGTTGGCGCGACCTCGTCGACGGCCCGTGGTTCGACGCCGTGCCGACGCTGACCGCGGCGGCCGGCGTGACCTCCAGGATCGGCCTTGGCACGCTGGTGGCCTCGCCGAACCTCCGGCATCCGGTGACCTTCGCACGGCAGGTGACTGCGCTCGACGACATCAGCGGCGGGCGCCTGCTGCTTGGCATCGGCGCGGGTGGCGGCGGCCAGAGCTACGACACCAGGGTGGCAGGCGCGCCGCCGCTCACGGTCAGGGACCGGGCCGACCGGTTCGCAGAGTTTGCCGAACTGCTCGACCTGCTGCTGCGCGAGGATGACGTCACCTGGCACGGCAAGTACTACGCGGCCGTGGGGGCCAGGAACCTGCCGGGGTGCGTGCAGCGGCCGCGGGTGCCGTTCGTGGTCGCGGCCGATGGCCGGCGGTCCATGAGGACGGCGGCACGGCTTGGCGACGGCTGGGTCACGACCGGCCACCGGCCCGGCGTGAGGGCGACGGACATCGAGTCGTGGTGGACCTCGGTCGGCGACGGCCTGCACCGCTTCCAGGACGCGCTCGCCGAGGCCGGGCGCGACGCCGGCGCCGTGCGGACGCACGTATATCTGGAAGCATCCGGGCATTACGCGCTGACTAGCGCCGGATACTTCGCTGAGGTGGCGGGCCGGGCAGGTGAGCTTGGCTTTACCGACTTCATTACGCACTGGCCGCGGCCCGCCGGGCCGTATGCGGGCTCAGAGTCGGTGCTCGACGAGATAGCAGGAGGCGTGCTGTCTCGCCCCTGTCGGGACAGCACGCCTCCGGCTCTGGGCGGTTAGCTCTTGCTGAAGGACGTCAGCTCTTGCTTGCTGACGACTTCGCTGTGGCCGTCCTCGTTCGTGATGGCCTCGGATTGCACCGGGCCAACGCCCGCGGCGAGCCAGCTCTTGACCTCGATGCTGAAGCCGACGCCGTCGAACGTCTCGGCCATCGTCATGTCGACGATCGTGGCGCTGTAGGTGCCGGCCGGAACCGTGACCGATCCGGAGCCGGCGCCCTGCACGGTCACGTGCGCGGTGACGTCTTGCGTCTGGCCGTCCTCGGTGAATGAGATCTTCAGGGTCGAGTGGGACGCCTTGCCGCTCGCCAGCTCGGCCGCGGGAGGCCAGAACAGCCCGCCCGAGATCAGCTTCACGGTCGTGCCAGAGTCGGCGGTGCTGAACTGGCTGAACGGATAAGAGATCGAGCCGTTGTTGTAGAACACGTAAACGGACTTGGTGCTGGTGGTCGTGCCGAGCGTGTCAATGGCGTTGGACATGGTCACCTGCTGTCCGCCGGAGGCCGGGCTGACCGCGAGGATCTTGTTTGTCGCGGTGCCTGTCGTGCCCGCCAGCGTGGTGGTCCGGTAGACCCAGGTGTTTCCCACCGCGATGGGGAACGGCACCGAGGCCGACGACACGACCGACGCCGAGCTCGGGCTCGAGGTCTTGCTGCTAGGTGTCTTGCCACCGGACGGGCTCGACGCGCCGGCCGAGGTGGTGCCGCTCGAGCCGCAGCCTGCCGCTAGGACAGCGACCATCGCCGCGGCCGCTATTGCGACGGCTGAGTTACGGTAAATTTTCCCGCTCATTGTGAATCCCCGATCTTGTAGTTATGGCCGTCCCGACTCCGGGCCGGGGTTGATGTGAAGAGGGGCTAACAGGGCTGCCATGGCGGCAGCGGATACATGGACTGGAGCCATACGGGCCCCGGACCCGACAGGACTGCAAGCTGGCCGGCCGGGGCGCTCGGGGCGCCGCGGTGAAACTCGGCGAGCTGTACGGCAATCGACGTGCTGCACATGCCGATGTGCCCTGGGTGGGTGCGCAGCGACGAACCGGCCGCCAGGTCGCGCCGTACCGGCTGACCGGACAGCTCGACCCAGGCGCGACCGCACCCGCCGATTCGCCGCAGGATGAATTCGTCGGCCTCCGCGCCAGGCATGCGTTGCTGGAAGCCCGTCGTCACCTCGATGCCTGGCGTGCCTGCCAGGAACGCTTCCCGGTGCACGAGGAACTCGTTATCCGGCGTCACGTCGATGCCGACGATGCTGCCGGACAGCCTGGACGCGAACGCGATCGTCCCGGCTACGTGTCTCGCGGTGTACGCGCTGAGATGCAGCGAGGAGCCGGCGAGCGTATGCCTTAGCGCCTCGGTGAGGTCGGTTCCGGCGTCGGCCGACATCTGGATCGAGTCGGTCATCCAGGAGAACCCGCCAGTTTCGGCGACGATGGTCTCGCCCGCCTTCAGCGAGATAGACAGCACCAGCTGCGTCGAGCCGAGAAGCTCATCGTGCACCGCCGGTCCTCCTTGGTCATCTGTGGTGATCATCCAGGCGACGGGGCTGGCCCAGCCGGACGCCCGTGCCCCCTCCGCACGGGCGGCCGGCCTGCCGGGCCGAGCCCTGCAGGACCTTTTGTAGCGGCCGCACGGCGCTCGCCGAATCACGGCAAACATGCAACTCGGCGCGCGGAGAAATGCCGCAATAACGGCATCGCCTGTTAAAAGAGGGAACGTGCCTGACCCGTCGGGCCGCCGCAGCGCGCCGGCGCTATAACACTGCCGGACATGACATAACGGCGAGGAGACTGTTCGCGCTACCCGGCGCTGGCGCTACCCGGTTGTTCATCGAGCCCGTGCGCGATGGCGAAGCGGGCCGCCTCCACCCGCCCGCCGACGCCGAGCTTGCCGTAGATCGTCGCCAGGTGCCGCTCTACCGTCGCCGTGCTGAGGTACAGCTCTTCCGCGATTTGCTTGTTCGTCAGTCCGGCGGCCAGCATGCCGAGCACCTCGGCCTGTCTCCTGGTCAGGTTGCCCGGCAGGGCTACCTCGGGCCCGGGGACAGCGTCTGCCGCGGTCGCTGTCAGTGCCGCCGCCACCCGCGCGGTCAGCGCCGGGTTGGCTATCTTGGCGGCGAGGTCCTGTGCTGCGCGCAGCTGCCGCGCTGCCTCCTGCGGGCTGCCGGCCTGCCGGCGGGTCTCCGCCAGCCCGAGCATGGCCTCGATGACCGCGTGCGGATAGCCGCCGGCCTCGCCGGATGCGATGGCCGCCTGGTAGTGCCCGGCGGCCTCCGCCCAGTTACCACGGCGGGCGGCGAGGTCGCCCTGGTTGCAGCGGATGGTCGCGACGAGCTGCGGACTGTCGGCGGCCGTCTCGGCGGCCTCGCGCAACGCCCGCCCGGCGGCCTCCCACTCGCCGGTCCTGATCAGTACGTCGGCGAGGTTGACAAGGCCGATGGCGATCGAGCGCTGTTCGCCGATCTCGCGCTTGATGGCCAGCGCCTCCTCGAACAGTTCGCGTGCGCGGTCCAGCTCACCGTCATCGAGTTCCAGCAGCGCGAGGTTGTTGATAGCGGCGGCCATGCCGCGCTGGTCGGTGAGCCGCTCGCGCAGTTCAAGCACCGTCTGGAAGCCGCGGCGTGCTGCCTGCATGTCGCCGAGATAGCGGTTCGCCGAGCCGAGCACCGTGGCCGCCAGCGCCATCCTGTCGGTGAGGGCGAGCGGCTCGAAGATGCGCATCGCGATCTCCGCGGTGCGCACCGCCTCGGGGTAGTCGCCGTTCTCCGCGGCCAGCACCGCCGCCGAGCAATAAGCCCGCCCGGTCAGCTCGTCCAGCCGGTCTCCCGCCGCTTCCAGGAACTGGGCCAGCCACATCCTGCCGATCGCGAGCCGGCCGACGATCAGCCACCAGCGCCACAGCGCCGCGCTGACCTCCAGGCCGACATCGACCTCGTCGTTGGCCAGCGCCCATTGCAGCGCGGCGTGCAGGTCGTCGATGGCCGCGAACATCCGGCTTGTCCACCGCGCGGCGTCCGGGCCGGCGAGTTCGTGCTCGCTGGCGCTCGCGAGTTCGGCCATGTGCAGTGCGTGCCTGCGGCGGCCCTCCGGTCCTTCGCCTGTCTCCTCTAGTAGCAGCGCGGCGAATGACCTGATCGTCTCGAGCATGCCGAACAGGTTCTGCTCGCTGCCCCTGGTGACCTCGAGCCAGGAGGAGTCGACAAGCAGCCGCGCGGTGCTGGCCGCCGTCGGTCCATCGGAACCAAGCACCGCCCGCATGTCCTCGACGCCGAACGAGCCGGCGAACACGCTCAGCATCGCCACCGCCCGCTGCTGTGCTGGCTGGAGCAGGTCGTAGCTGACGCGCAGCACGTCGGCCAGCCGCCGGCCGCGGTGCTGGCCGGCCAGCGCCGGGTCCGAGTCCAGCAGCACCGCCCGCTGCTGCAGGATCTCCTTGATCGACAGCGTGCCTACCCAGCCGGCTATCAGCTCGATGGCCAGCGGCAGCCCGTCCAGCCGGCGGCACAACTCCGCGACAGCGTGCGGCGCGACGTCGGCCACCCGGAAGCCGGGTACCCGCTCGGTCGCCCGCGCGACGAAGAGCTGCACGGCGTCACAAGACGCGATGTCCGAAGCGTCGGCCGCCACCGACGGGCACTCCAGCGGCGGTACCGTCCAGCACACCTCGCCGGTCACGCCCAGTATCACGCGGCTGGTGACGATGATGCGCAGGCCCGGCGTCCCGGCGAGCAGTTCGCCGGTCAGGTCCGCGACCTGGTCTCGCATCGACTCCGCGCCGTCGAGCAGCAGCAGCCGCGGGCTGTCGGCCAGTGCTGCTTGCAACGACTCGGTCAGCGGCGTGCCCGGCTGGTCGTGCACGCCAAGCTGCGAGGCGAGCGCGGTAACCAGGGTCCGGGGCTGACGTACCGGCTCCAGCGGCACGAACACCACGTCTTCGTCGGCGAACGCGCGGCCGATTAGCTCTATCGCCAGCCGTGTCTTGCCCGCGCCGCCCGGGCCGGTCAGGCTGAGCAGCCTGGAACGGCGGGCCAGCCCGGTCAGCTCGGCGAGCTCCCGCTCCCGCCCGACAAAGCTGGACTGCGCGACCGGGAGCCTGCCGCCCGGCGTGGGCTCGCTGTGCTGGCTGCCGAGGTCGCCGGCGCCGGCGTCGCCGGCACCGGCGACCTCGGCCTCCAGAGCCTCGACCGCGGCGGCGGCACGCGCGGAGAGCGCGGTCCTGCCGGACTCCCAGCGGTTGACCGTGGCGAAGGACACGCCGAGACGCCGGGCTAGTTGCTCTTGGCTGAGCCCGAGAGTGCTGCGCAGCCGCCGGAGCCGCTCAGCAACCGAATCCGCGTCGCGCGGCTCGCTCACCTTGGCAGCCTAAGGCCTTCCGCCCTGCTAGAACAGGCCAAACAGCCGGTCACCGGCGTCGCCGAGACCGGGCACGATGTAGCCCTTTGCGTTCAGTTCGGCGTCGACCGCGGCGGTTACGACGCGGACCGTGACGCCGTGACTGTCGGG
>JASHTT010000129.1 GCA_030040415.1 Streptosporangiaceae bacterium
GGCCAGCCTGGTCACCATGAGCCTCAGCGTACTGACGCTCTGGCGACAGCGACGCTCATGTGGTGTCCTTATCCCTGAAACCGGCTGATCTTGCCGGCGCGGCGCGACGGAGGTGGGCAGTGGGCTCGAGGGGATTCTGGCGGCGTGCTCAGGACGACCCGGACTGGATCGCCGTGGTGGATCCCGACGGGACGCAGCACTCCGCCGGCGACCTGCTTGCCCGTGTGAACCAGCTCACACACGCACTCCAGGCCCGTGGCCTGCGACCGGGCGACGGGATCGCCTCGCTGCTGCCCAACGGCGCGGCGCCCACCGAGGTTTACCTCGCCGCGCTGCAGGCTGGCTGGTACCTGACGCCGCTCAACTGGCATTTCGCCGCACCGGAGGCCGCTTACATCGCGTCCGACTGCCGCGCGCAGGCGTTCTTCGCGGACGAGCGGTTCGCCCAGCTAGCCGTGGAGGTCGCGGACCAGGCAGGCATCCCGGCGGAGGCACGGTTCAGTTTCGGGAACGTGCCTGGCTTCACGCCGGTCTCCCGACTACGCGACGGCCATCCCACTGCCTTGCCGGAAGAGCGGACAGCGGGCACCACCATGCACTACACCTCGGGCACCACGGGCCGGCCGAAAGGCGTCAGGCGCGCGCTCACCGGCCTGGATCCGGACGACGCGGTGGTCCTCGGGGCCGCGCTGCTGTCGTTCTTCGGCGTGACCGATGGCCAGCCCAACGTGCACCTGATGACCTCGCCGAACTATCACACCGCGGTGACGGTGTTCGGTGGCGGCGCGCTGCACATGGGTCACACGCTCGTCTGCATGGACGGCTTTGACGCGGAGACCGCGCTCGCGCTGACGCAGCGATACCGGTGCACGAACTCGCACATGGTGCCGACCCAGTTCAAGCGGATGCTGTCGCTGCCGGACGAGGTGAAAGACCGCTACGACCTGACCTCGATGCGCTGGCTCATCCACGCGGCGGCGCCCTGCCCGATCGGCATCAAGCAGGAGATGCTCGACTGGTGGGGACCGTGCGTGTGGGAGTACTACGCGGCAACCGAAGGCGGCGGCACCATCGCCTCGCCGCAGGACTGGCTCGCTCACCCCGGCACCGTCGGCCTGCCCTGGCCGATCAGCGAGATCCTGATCGCCGACGAGGACGGTCAGGCCTGCCCGGCCGGCACGCCCGGCACCGTGTACATGAAGATGGGCCTCTCGGAGTTCGAGTACTTCGGCGACCCGGCCAAGACGCAGGCCAATCGGCTGAACGGCGGCCTCTTCACCGTCGGCGACATCGGCTACCTGGATGGCGACGGTTTCCTTTTCCTGTGCGACCGAAAGTCCGACATGATCATCTCCGGCGGGGCCAACATCTACCCGGCCGAGATCGAGGCCGAGATCGTGATGAACCCGAAGGTCGCCGACGTGGCGGTGTTCGGGATACCAGACGAGGAGTGGGGCGAGCAGATCAAGGCAGTTGTCCAGCCGGCCCCGGGCATCGAGCCCGGCGACGAACTGGCAGCCGAGATCATCGCCGGACTGCAGGGCAAGCTCGCCAGGATGAAGTGGCCGAAGTCGATCGACTTCACCGAGCAATTGCCTCGCGACCCGAGCGGGAAGCTGCTCAAGCGCCGGCTCCGCGATCCCTACTGGGCACACCAGGGCACGAAGATCTAGCTCTCGTTCACTTCCCGGACAGAATCGGCATTGCCAAGAGGTTCCCCTCTGCCTTATCGGATGGCACTATTAGGGGGCCGTGCTCGGCCGATATGGCAATAAGCCTGCCGAACGGCACCTTTTTATGACCGGAAACGAGGGGGGACCTCAAGGTGAGACTGTCCAGGGTGAGCTGCGCAGCGGTCGCTGCGCTGGCGGCCGTCGGCGGCTTGATCGCCGCGACCACATCGGCGAGCGCGCAAGAGGTGACGAGGCCTCCGGCGCGCATCGGGGCGCGACCGGCACTACCGGCCGGATCGAGGGAGATTGGCCAGCTCGCGCCCGCCAGGACGCTGCAACTAGAGATCACGCTCAAGGGACGCAACCAGGCGGCGCTGCCGTCGTTCATCGCCGCCCTGTCGAACAGGAAGTCACCGCTCTTCCACCACTACCTGACCCCCGCGCAGTACGGCAACATGTTCGGCGCGTCGAAGGAGCAAGTGGCCACGGTCGACGCCGCGCTGCGGTCCGTTGGCCTGGTGCCCGGCTCGGCCGGCCCGAACCGGCTGATCATTCCGGTGCGGACGACCGCCGCTGCGGCAGAGCGCGCGTTCGGGACGACTCTGGTCACCTACCGCTTGGCAGGCGGCCGCGAGGTGTACGCGAACTCGCGAGCCCCCCGGCTCCCAGGCGCCGCCGCCGCGTACGTGCAGGCTGTCGCCGGGCTCGACAACATCGTGCAGTGGAGCAGCCAGGCGGTCCTGCCTCGAGGGGAGCGGGCAGTGATCTCCGCCGCCGATCGCCTGGGTTCAGCGCGGGCATCCTCGCCCGAGGCGACCGGGCCGCAGCCGTGCACGGCCGCGAAGGACGTCACTGAGGAATACTCGGGTTCGAACACGGCCAACGAGCTTGCCACCTACTACGGCTTCGATCCGCTGTACGCGGCTGGTGACCTCGGCCAGGGTGTGCACATCGCGTTGTTCGAGCTCTCCACCAACGCGACGTCGAACATCAGCACCTACGAGAAGTGCTACGGCATCAAGACCACCGTTAACTACCTCAAGATAGACGGCGGTGCCGCCAACAGCTCGTCTGGCCAGGAAGAGGCGACACTCGATATCGAGGACGCTGCGGGCCTGGCGCCGGACGCCACGATCGACGTGTACCAGACAGCTAGCAGCACCGATGCGGAGTACCTGGCCGGATTCAACGCGATCTTCTCGGCGGACAAGGACAAGGTCGTGTCGACCTCCTGGGGCACGTGTGAAGAGGTGTACATCGCATCAGGCGAAACGTCGTTCCTGCAGTCGGAACAGAAGCTGTTCGAAGAGGCGGCCAGCCAGGGACAGACGGTGTTCGCCGCCGCCGGCGACGACGGGTCTACGGGCTGCGTGCGAACCGGCGAGTATGTCAGCACCCTGTCACCGGGCGATCCGGGCAGCCAGCCGTATGTGATCGGCGTCGGCGGCACGACGATCACGAAGAAAACGCAGACGGTCTGGAACGAGTCAGCCAATGAGGCCGGCGCCGGCGGCGGCGGGCTGTCCATCTGGTGCATGCCGAGCTACCAGGACAACAAGGCGATAACCGGTGTGATCAGCAAGTACTCGAAGACGGGCTCGGGCTGCAGCGACAAGGGAGCTTATGTCCGCGAGGAGCCCGACGTCTCCGCCGACGCCGACCCCTACAGCGGCTACGTCATCTACGACAACTCGGACTCAGACGGCGGCTGGACCGACATCGGCGGGACGAGCGCCGCCGCGCCGCTGTGGGCTGCGGTCGCGGCCATCATCGACGCGTCTGCGTTCTGCACTCAGTACGACTCTGGCGCCGCTGGCGTCCAGGCAGTGCCGCTGTACGAGGTGGTTGCCGCGGCCGTCGGCGCCGGATACATCTGGGCCACCGGTGAAGCCCTGACCGACGTCACCGAGGGCAACAACGACTACACGCCGTCCGGCTACACCGGCGGCCTGTACCCGGCCACCAAGGGCTACGACATGGCGAGCGGCCTCGGCACGCCCGTGGTGAGCGGGTACGCCGACGGGGCACCGAGCAACTTCGACCCGGGCCTGGCCGCGCTGATGTGCTACGCCTTGGGTACCAAGAACACATCGGCGTCGATCACCAGCCTGTCGCCGTCCTCTGGCGCGGCCAAGAAGTCGCACAAGATCACGATCACTGGCAAGGGCTTCCTGACGATCGCTGGCGCCGAGGTGGTCTACATCGAGACCACGAAGACACTGGTCGCGGCCACGTGCACAAGCTCCACCAAGTGCACCGCCACGCTCCCCGCGGAGAAGGCAGGGACATACGACCTGCAACTGGACTCCCTGGGAGGCTTCGTAGCGACCAATACGAAGACCTTCAAGTACACGTCGTGACGGCTGGCTGGCCCGGGGGGAGACCCCCGGGCCAGCCCTCATCAGCAGAATCGGCATTTGCCAAGAGGTTCCACTCCGCCTGATCGCCTGTCAGTATGAGGAGGCCGGTTCGGCCGGTAAGCCAATAAGCCGGGCCGAACGGATCCTTTATGACCGGCAACAAGGGGGAGCACAGAGTGAGAACGTCCAGGGTGAGCTTCGCAGCGGTCGCTGCGCTTGCGGCAGTTGGCGGCTTAGTATTCGCTACCACATCGGCGAGCGCGCAAGAGGTGACCAGACCTCCGGCGCGCGTAGGGGTGCGGCCGGCGCTGCCCGCCGGATCCATCCAGATCGGCCGACTGGCGCCGGCCAAGACGCTGCTACTAGACATCACGCTCAAGGGACGCAACCAGGCGGCCCTGCAGCCGTTCATCGATGCGCTGTCGAACAGGAAGTCGTCCCTATTCCACCATTACCTGACCCCCGCGCAGTTCGGTGACATGTTCGGCGCGTCCAAGGCGCAGGTAGCTACGGTCGACGCCGCGCTGCGGTCCGTCGGCTTGGTGCCCGGCTCGGCCGGCCCGAACAGGCTCATCATCCCGGTGCGGACGACAGCGGGCGCGGCAGAGCGCGCGTTCGGGACGTCGCTGGTCACCTACCGCCTTGCTGGCGGGCGCGTCGTGTACGCCAACTCGCGGGCTCCGCGGCTCCCGGGTGCCGCCGTACCGTACGTGCGGGCCGTGATCGGGCTCGACAACATAGCGCAGTGGCACAGCCAGGCGCTGCGCCCCAGCGGCCCGGGTAAGCGGGCAGCGATCTCCTCCGCGAGCCGCTTCTCGGCGGCGCGGGCGTCCTCGCCCGAGGCGACCGGCCCGCAGGCGTGCGCGGACGCGAAGGATGTCGCGGCGGAGGACGACGCGTTCACGGCCACCGAGTTCGCCGAGGGTTACGGCTTCACGCCGCTCTACCAGCTCGGTGACCTCGGCCAGGGCGTGCGCATCGCCCTGTTCGAGCTGTCGGGCAACGCGACCTCGAACATCAGCACCTATAAGGCGTGCTACGGCCTCAAGACCACCGTGAACTACATCAAGGTGGACGGCGGTGCCTCCAACAACGACGGCGAGGAAGAGGCGACACTCGACATCGAGGACGCGCTGGGCCTGGCCCCGGACGCCACGATCGACGTGTACCAGACCCCCGACGTTACCAATGCGGACTACCTGGCCGGGTTCGACGCGATCTTCGCGGCCGACAAGGACAAGGTCGTGTCGACCTCCTGGGGTGGGTGCGAGCTGCTCGACTCCGCGTCGCTCATGAGTTCTGAGCAGTCGCTGTTCGAAGAGGCGGCCGCCCAGGGACAGACGGTGTTCGCCGCCGCCGGGGACAGCGGGTCTACCGGCTGCCTGCGCGAAGGCGCGGATGAGGACAAGCTGTCGCCGGGCGATCCGGCGATCCAGCCGGACGTGGTCGGCGTTGGCGGCACGACGGTCACCAGCAGCGGCCAGGTCGTCTGGAACGAATCCACCCTGCAGGGCGGGGCCGGCGGCGGCGGTCTGTCGGGGGCGAACGAAGTATGGTGCATGCCTTCTTACCAGGACCCGACGACAGCCAAGGGCGCCCAGGAGATCCCGGGCGTGATCAGCGGGTACTCGCACAAGCAGACCGGTTGCGAAGGAAAGAAGGGGTTTACGGATTACCTGCGCGAGGAACCTGACGTCTCCGCGGACGCCGATCCCTACAGCGGCTACGTCATCTACGACAACACGGGCTCAGATGGTGGCTGGACGGCCATCGGCGGGACGAGCGCTGCCGCGCCGCTGTGGGCCGCGGTCGCGGCGGTCGTCGACGCGTCTCCGTTCTGCGCGCAGTGGGACTCTGGCGCGGCCGGCGTCCAGCCTGCCGGGCTCTACGCACTTGCCGCCGACGCCGGCGACTACATCTGGACCGACGGTGAGATCCTCACCGACATCACGAAGGGCAACGACGATTACACGCCGTCCGGCTACACCGGCGGCCTGTACGTGGCCACCAGCGGCTACGACATGACGACGGGTCTAGGCACGCCGGTGGTGAGCGGGTACCTGAACAGCACCACCGCCAGCACCTTCTACCCAGGCCTGGCGGCGGGGATGTGCCTGGTCTACGGCAAGGCGAGCAAGGAGGCGGACTCCATCACCAGCGTGTCGCCGACGTCTGGAGCAGCCGGCAAGTCACACAAGATCACGATCACCGGCAAGGACTTCCTGACGATTGCCGGTTCCGACATGGTCTACATCGAGACCACGAAGAAGCTCATCGCAGCGACGTGCACCAGTTCCACCAAGTGCACCGCAACTCTCCCCGCGCACGCGGCGGGGACGATCAAGTTCCAGATAGTCGTCGAGGACGTCTTCGGGTCCAACACGAAGACGTTCAAGTACACGTCGTGAAGGTTGGCTGGCCCGGGGGGTGACTCCCGGGCCAGCTCTCTTTTCAGGCGGACTCTGGGCTCGCGACCTTGACCAGCACATTGATCAGCCGCGTGCTGGCCGCGGGGTCGGGCGGCTGGCCATACGTCATCGCGAAGACGTGCCTGCGCGCACCCGGTAGCGGCGTGGCGCAGATGCCGGGGTGCCTCGCCGCGGCCAGGCACAGCCCTGGCAGGGTCGTCACACCCAGCCCGGCTGCCACGAGTGCCTGGACCGCAACGTAGTCGTCGGTGGTGAAGGCGATCTTCGGCGTGAAGCCGGCGTGCTCGCACTGCCGCAGCAGGTAGCTGCGGCAGCGCTCGCACCCGGCGATCCACCGGCTCGTGGCATAGGCAGCGAGGTCGGCCGGCGGTCGTGCGCCGTTGGTGCCCGCCGCGGTTACCAGGTGCACGGGCTCGTCCAGTACCAGCCGGCCACGTGTTCCCTCGTCGGCCGGGTCTGGCGGCGCGGCATCCACGCCCTCCTGGTAGTGCTGAAAGACCAGCGCGACGTCGACGTAGCCGGCCCGCAGCATGCGCAGCGCCTCGGGCGGCTCGGCCTCGGTCAGCATGAGGTCGATGCCCGGTTTCTCCGCCTCCAGCCTGGCCGCTGCGGCCGGTACCAGGGTGCCGAGCGCCGACGGGAAGGCGGCGAGCCTGACCCGGCCCTCGCTCAGCCCGACGTGAGCCGCGAGTTCCGCCTCGGCCGCGTCCAGCCTTCCGATGATCTCCTCGGCACGCTCGGCCAGCAGCCTGCCAGCCTCGGTCAGCCGCACTCCCCGCCCGACCCGTTCCAGCAGCCGGGACCCCGTCTCGGCCTCCAGCCTCGCAAGATGGTGGCTGATCGAGGGCTGGGCGTAGTTGAGCTCGCGAGCCGCGGCCGTCACCGACCCGTGCCTGGCCACCGCGACGAGCACCCGGAGCCTGGTCACGTCCAGCATCCATCGACTATAGATGCCGTCGTTGCCACTGCCACATCGCATCAACCCAGGCACTTACTGCACTATGTAGCGGTGGCCGACAACAAGCTGATCTGGCGTCCGGCACCGGGCTGGCCGGAAGCGCCGCCCGGCTGGCAGCCGCCGCCTGGCTGGACCCCGCCGCCCGACTGGCCGGCGCCGCCGCCGGACTGGGCGTTCTGGGTGCCGGCCGAGCACCGGCCGGCCGCTCCTGTCCAGCTCAGCGAGGGCACGAGGCGCGACCTCGTGCTAGAGACCTGGCTTGTCATGTTCGCGCTGCTGTTCCCCTGGGTGATCAGCGCCGTGCTGACGCTGGTGCTGCACCTGGAGACAGGAGCCAGCCTGACGCAGCTGCCGAGCTACGCACCGCACCATCCCGCCGTCAACATCGTGGTCGGCGTGCTGAGCTACCTGCCGGTCGCGGCAGTCGCGCCGCTCGCGCTGCTGCTCCTCGCCAGGACCGGTCAGCGGCCCGCCGACCTGGGCCTGACGAGCATGGGCTGGCGGGATGCCGGGGCCGCAGTGGGCCTGGCAGCAGCAGCGTTCGGCTGCGAGATCGCGCTGGCGATCGCGCTGGAACCGGTCATCCGCGAGCATTCCTCGCTGTTCAACGAGGCCGGGCCGCTGCACGTCCCCGCCTACTACCTGGTGTTCGGTCTCAGCCAGTCGCTGATCACCTCGGTCGCCGAGGAGGTAGCGGTCAACGCCTACCTGCTGACCAGGCTTGACCAGCTTGGCTGGTCAGACGGCAAGGCGTTCTGGCTCAGCCTCGCGTTGCGTACCAGCTACCACGTCTACTACGGGGCTGGCCTGGTGCTGACGCTGCCGTTCGGGTACTTCGTCACCCGCTCGTTCCAGAAGCACCGCAAGCTGTCCAGGCCGATCCTGGCGCACTTCCTCTTCGACGCGGTGACGTTCACGATCGCGATCCTGGCGCACTAAGCAGAGTCAGATCCTCCGGCGGGCCTGCCCTCGAGCAGCGGCGACGCCGGGTCTCTGGCCGGTCGGTCAGGATCGGCCGCGGCCGCCCTGCGCCGCCAGGCGATCCCGGACAGCGCCTCCAGCACGACCCGGTTCGCCAGGAACGCGGTGACCTCGGCCTGGTCGAACGGCGGCGCGACCTCGACGACGTCGATGCCGGCCAGCGGGATCTCCATGGCGATCCGTCGCACCGCGTCGAGAAGCTGGCGGCCGGACATCCCGCCAGGTTCCGGGGTACCGGTCCCCGGCGCCATGCCCGGGTCAACCACGTCGATATCGACAGACAGGAACGTGCCGTCGCATTCGTCGGTCGCTATCGACATGGCCTCCGTCAGGCAGTCGTCCAGACCCCTGCGCACGACCTCGGTCATCTCGTAGCTGCGCATCCGCTGGCTCGCCATCCAGGCGAGCGTCTCCGGCTCTGGCCAGTAGCCGCGCAGCCCGATCTGCAGGAACCTGTCGCCACGGACCGCGCCCGACTCGATCAGCCTGCGCATCGGCGTGCCGTGCCCGTACAGCGAGCCGAACTGGGTGTCGCCTGTGTCCGCGTGCGCGTCGAAGTGGATCACCGACAGCCTGCCCCAGCCAACGTGCCTGGCCACGCCGGTGGCGTCGGGCAGCGCGATCGTGTGATCGCCGCCCAGGATCACCGGGACGGCGCCGCCGCGGCAGGCGGTGAACACTGCCTCTTCAAGGCGGTGCAGCGCCTGCTCGGTCTCGCCGGACAGCATCTCCACGTCTCCGGCGTCCGCGACACGCAGTTCGGTCAGGGGATCTACGCCCAGCGCCAGATGCGGCCGCGAGCCGTCGTGCGGCAGGTAGTCGGTGAACCGGATCGCCTGCGGGCCGAACCTGGCGCCGGGGCGATGCGAGGTGCCGCCGTCGAAGGGCGCTCCGATGATCATGATGTCCGTGCCGCGCCATGAGTCCGGCTCTTCCAGGTCGGCCCGTGGCACGCCGAGGAATGTCGCGTCCGGGCCGTACATCCCGCCGAGTCGGGTCATTATGGTTCCTTCCGCCGGGCGGCCGTGAGGATCGACAGCCGCTATCCGCCATGTCATCATCCCTATCGAGGCTGGCCGGTTCCGACTGGCCGTCGGCTGAAGGCTGGGCGGGGCATCGTGGCTAGGACCGCGCGTCTGTCTATGGCCGGCCTCGTGGTCGGCGTCGTGTCCTGCGGCCTGCTGGCAGGTGCCGTCCCGGCCTCGGCCGGTAGCTCCACTGGTACCTGGGGCCGCGCCGAGGAACTGCCCGGGTCTGGCGCGCTCAACAAGGGTGGTAATGCCGAACTCTCCTCCGTGTCATGCTGGTCGCCGCGCGACTGCCTCGCTGGCGGGACGTACACGAGGAACACGACACTGCTCCTTCCTACCGGCGCGTTCCTGGCTGCCGAGCGGCACGGAACCTGGGCCAAGGTGCAGCAGGTTCCCGGCCTGGCGGTACTGAATAAGGGCAGATTTGCACAGCTCAACTCCGTGTCGTGCGCATCGGCGGGCAACTGTAGCGCCGGCGGGTGGTATCAAGGCCGCGCGGGCGACCAGCAGGCGTTCGTCGTCAGCGAGCGCGATGGCGTCTGGGGCAAGGCGACCAAGGTCTCCGGCTCGGGCGGTTTCAACGCGGGCGGTAACGCCGGTGTTTTCGCCCTGTCCTGCGGTTCGGCTGGCGACTGCAGCGCGGGCGGGTATGACTACGGCACTGCGGGTGCCCAGCGAGGGTTCGTCGTGACCGAGCATGATGGCATCTGGGGTAAAGCGGTGCAGGTGCCCGGGCGTGGCAAGGGCGGGTACGCCGAGGTGTATGACGTCTCGTGCAGCGGCGCGCGCAATTGCGCCGCGGGCGGGGTGCTGACCGTGCGGGCGGGCGAGCCGGAGTTGTTCGTAATGACCGAGCGAGACGGCAGCTGGGGCAGCCCGACGCAGATACCGGGCTACGCGGCGCTTAACTATGACTCACCGTCCAGCAGTGAGGCGCTCGAGTCGATGTCCTGCCCGTCGGCAGGTGACTGCGCTGCCGGCGGCTTGTACACCGACGAGTACGGCCTGGGCCAGGCGTTTGTCGTCAGCGAGCGGGACGGCATCTGGGGCAAGGCGATGCCGATTCCCGGCTCGCTCGTTGACAACGACGCCACTTCATCCGACCTTTACGCGGTCTCCTGTGCATCGGCCGGAGATTGCAGTGCCGGCGGCATGTACGCCGGCACTGCTGGGAATTATGCGTTCGTCATCACCCAAGCCGATGGTGTCTGGGGCAGGCCGCAAGACGTCCCCGGGCTTACCCGGCTCGGTTCGGGAAGGGGCGCGTCAATAGGGTCGATTTCTTGCACGTCGCC
Organism: Streptosporangiaceae bacterium; assembly: GCA_030040415.1. GTDB lineage: Bacteria > Actinomycetota > Actinomycetes > Streptosporangiales > Streptosporangiaceae > JAJYUU01. The sequence continues at coordinate 10,728 of JASHTT010000129.1, forward strand.
TGGTGACTGCGGGGCTGGCGGGTACTACACCGACGCGCGCAACCGGGTGCAGGCATTCGTAGTCAGTGAAACTGACGGTACCTGGGGAAGCGCGGAACTGATCCCTGGATCAGAGGCACTCAACAAGGGCGGGTTCGCCGGCGTCACCGACCTGTCGTGCAGCGCAGCGGGCCGGTGCACCGCGGGCGGGACTTACTTGAGCACCGCGACGGCGGAGCAGGTCTTCGTCGTCACCGAGAACTGACCGGGAGGCGTCTCCGTTCGTTTCGCTCACGTTCCGGAGTAGTGGGCTGTCTGGAAGGCCCGGTATGAGATCGTGCCTTGTGCAGCGGGACGACGGAGAGGACAGCTACTTGACGCACGGTGCCGAAGGCACGGAGCACGAGATCCAGAGGATCACCTGGGCCGACGGCCGGCATCTCCCGGTAGCCGGCACGTCCAACCTGCGCGACGTGGGTGGTTACCCGGTCCAGGCGGGCGGCAGCGTGCGATGGCGGACCCTGTTCCGGTCCGACGGATTGCACCGGCTGGGTCGTGACGGCGTCGCCGCGCTGGCCGCACTGGACCTGCGCACGATCGTGGACCTGCGCGCGGACATCGAGGTGGCGCAGGCGCCGAGCGCGGCAGCCGGGCTGCCCGCGGCCACCCTGCGCATTCCGATGGTCAGGGACCTGACCGTGCTGCCGCCCACCACGCTGGGCGATGTCTACCGCTACATGATCGACGAGCGCGGCGAGTCGATCGGTGCCGCCGTCAGGGCGCTGTCCGCGCCCGGTGCGCTGCCGGGACTGGTGCACTGCAGCGCCGGCAAGGACCGGACAGGCATCGTGATAGCGCTGGTGCTCGCGGTGCTCGGCGTCCCGGACGAGTTGATCGGCGCCGACTACGCGCTGAGCGCCGTGTACCTGGATCCGGACGGTACCGCTGCGATTGGCAGGCTCAGGGCCAGCGGGCTGGGCGACCAGGTAACGCTGGAATTGCTGGCCAGCCCTCCGGCGCTGATCCTCGAGGTGCTCGCCAGGGCCAGGGCGGTCGGCGGCGGGTCCGTCGAGGGGTACCTGGCCGTGCACGGCGTGGCGGCGGCGGACCTCGCCGCGCTCCGCTGGGCCCTGCTGAGCTAACCGGGAGGCTGGGCTGGCATGGATGAGCTGGACAAGCGCATCGTAGCGGCGCTCGTCTCCGACGCCCGGGCAACCTACGCCGAGATCGGTGCGGTGGTCGGGCTATCGGCGCCAGCGGTCAAGAGGCGCGTCGACCGGCTGCGATCGTCCGGTGCGATCACCGGGTTCTCGGCGAACGTAGATCCGGCGGCTGTCGGCTGGACGACCGAGGCGTACGTCGAGTTGTTCTGCCGCGGCCGCACCTCTCCCGCCGACATCGGCGCCGCGGTCGGCAAGCATCCTGAGGTCATCGACGCCTGCACGGTGACCGGAGAGGCCGACGCGCTGCTGCACATCATGGCTTCTGACGTCCAGCACTTCGAGCAGGTGGTCGAGCGGATCGGGGCCGAGCCGTTCGTGGTCAGAACACGCAGCGTAATCGTGCTATCGCGGCTAGTGCATAGGCTGGACCTGATGCCGCGCTGACAGGCGGGGATATCGCCGACTGGCGGATCACGCCTGCGACATCAGCTACAGTCATGGCCATGTCCGAGCGCTTCGAAGACCCGCACTCCAGCGCCGGCCGGGCAATGAGCACCGGCGAGTTCCGCGTCGCCCCAGACGCGTCGGCGAGCACCGCCCAGTTCCGTGCGTTCGCGGAGAGCGACGCCGTCGATGAGAGCAGACCATGGGACATGGGAGCGCCTGGCCGCAACGTCGCCCGGATGGCAGCCATCGTCATAGCCGTGGCCGTGGTGATAGCGGTCATCGCAATCCTGGTCGTCACGCTCGGCTAGGTCCGGCATAGGGCAGCACCCTCGGGGTCGTCCCCAGCACGGCTTACAACCCGCCGTCATGCTTGTATTGGCAAGCATGACGGCACCGTCCGCCCCGGCGGAGGCTTCCACGTCGCCTGACGAGGAACGGCACCGGCTCACCGCACTCGAGGGACTGGCCGCCCTATCCCTGGATGCGCTGTCCTCGGTCGCGTACGGCCCGCAGGCCATCATGATCGTGCTGGCGACCGCCGGCCTCGTGGCGCTGCACACCTACACGCTCCCGGTCACGCTCGCGATCGTGCTGCTGCTGACCGTGCTCGTCATCTCGTATCGCCAGGTCATTGCCGCCTTCCCGACCGGGGGTGGCGCCTACGCGGTGGCCAAGGCGCACCTGGGTGTGAAACCGAGCCTGATCGCGGCGGCCTCCCTGGTCGTCGACTACATCCTGAACGCCGCGGTCGGCGTGTCGGCCGGAGTCAAGGCACTCACCTCTGCGTTCCCCGCCCTGTACCCGGACCGGGTCTGGCTCTGCCTCGGCGTGCTTGGCGTGATCACCGGGGCGAACCTGTGGGGAGTGGCCGAGTCGGCCCGGCTGTTCATCGCCCCGACGCTGCTGTTCATCGCCGCGATCTTCGCCGTGGTCTTGGGCGGGCTGCTCCGCTCGCATCCGCTGCCGTTCCCGCAGGGCACGACGTCGTCCATCGGGACTGTCGGCATCCTGCTGCTGCTGCGGGCCTTCGCCTCCGGCTGCTCGGCGCTGACCGGGGTCGAGGCCATCGCCAACGCCGTACCCGAGTTCCGGCAGCCGAGATTCCGCCGGGCCCAGCACACCGAAATGGGCCTTGGCATCATCCTCGGCCTGATGCTGATCGGCATCGCCGTCGTGATCCAGAAGTTCCACGTCAAGCCGTCGGGTACCGTCACCGCGCTGGCGCAGATCACGGAGGGATCGCTCGGCCACAACTTCGTGTTCTACGCGATCCAGCTGATCACGACGATCCTGCTGGCGCTCGCGGCGAACACCTCGTTCGGCGGACTGCCGGTGCTAGCCTCGCTGCTGGCCAGCGACAACTTCCTGCCCCACCTGTTCTACCTGCGGGCGCAGCGCCAGGTGCACCGGTACGGCGTGGTGGTGCTGGCGGTGTTCGCCGCCGCCCTGCTCGTCGCCTCGTCGGGGAACACCCAGGCGCTCGTGCCGCTGTTCGCGATCGGCGTCTTCGTCGGGTTCACGCTGTCGCAGGCGGGCATGGTGCGGCACTGGCGCGAGCAGGCCGGTCCTGGCTGGCACGGCCGGGCGGTCATCAACGGCGTGGGCGCGCTGTTCACGCTCGCGGCGCTGGCCATCGAGCTGATCAGTAAGTTCACCAAGGGCGCCTGGCTGGTGGTGATCGTGGTGCCCGCGCTGGTGGCGATGTTCTGGCAAATACACAAGATCTACGCGCGGATCGGCAGCGCGCTGCAGATTGGCCAGACGCCCGAGCCGCCGGTGCGCAGGACCTCGCTGGTCGTGGTCCCGGTCGCGGGCATGTCCAAGCTGGTACGCGAGGGGATATCAACGGCGCTGTCACTTGGCGACGAGGTGGTCGCGGTGACCGTGTGCTTCGCGGATGAGGAGGACCACCAGGCCGATGACCGGCTCCGGCAGCAGTGGGAGGACTGGCACCCGGACGTGCCGCTGCTCACCCTGCACAGCAGCGGCCGCTCGCTGGGCCCGCCGCTCGTCAAGTACCTGCGGGAACTAGAGAAGGAGGCCAGGCGCGACGAGCTCGTGGTGCTGATACCCGAGGTTCAGCCGGCCAAGCCCTGGCAGTGGATCTTGCACAACCAGCGCGGCTTCGTCCTCGAGCAGGCCATCCAGCACGGCACCCAGAACGTGGTGATCTGCAGGCTGCGCTACCGGCTGTCGACTGTCGCGTCCGCCGATTCGTCCGGGTCCGGCTGATAGCGGTAGCCCATGCCGGGCTCGGTCAGCAGCCAGTGCGGGCTGGCTGGGTCGGGTTCCAGCTTGCGGCGGAGCTGCGCCATGTACAGCCGGAGGTTGCCGGTCGCATCGGCATACCCGGGCCCCCACACCTCGCTGAGCAGCTGCTGCTGGCTCAGCAGCTTGCCGGGGTTGCGCAGCAGGACCTCGAGCAGGTGCCACTCGGTGGGAGTGAGCCTTATGTCCTGCGCGCCGGCGGCTCCGGAGGCGCGTCCCGACGGGTTGCCGTTCCCTGCGTGATCGCCGTTCCCTGCGTGATTGCCGTCGCGGATGACGCGCTTGGCCGCGAGGTCGACAACCAGGTCGCCAAGCCGGACCCTGGGCACGTCCGAACCGGTGGCAGACCGCCTGGTGACCGCCCGCATCCGGGCGAGCAGCTCGTCCATGCCGAACGGCTTGGTCACGTAGTCGTCCGCGCCAGCGTCCAGCGCCTCTACCTTGTCGGTGCTGTCGGCGCGGCCAGACAGCACGATGATCGGCGCGGCGGTCCAGCCGCGCAGGCCGTGGATGACCTCGACGCCATCAAGGTCGGGCAGCCCGAGGTCGAGTATGACCAGGTCCGGGGGATGCCGTGCGGCCGACGCCAGCGCCTCGCTTGCCGTCCCCGCGGTGTGCACCTCGTACTGGCGCACCCGCAGGTTGATCCGCAGTGCCCGGAGAATCTGCGGTTCGTCATCGATTACCAGGACCGTCGTCACGGTGTCACGCGAGACAGTCCGCTGGACGGCATGTCGGCGGGCACGGGCCCGTCCGGCCCGGGTGCTGCCGGCAGCGACAACGTCATGGTCAACCCGCCCCCCGGCGTGTCGTCTGGCTCCAGCGTGCCGCCCATGGCCTCGGTGAGCCCCCTGGAAAGCGCGAGGCCGAGCCCGACGCCGGTGGTGTTGTCGGTATCCCCGAGACGCTGGAACGGCACGAACATCTGGTCCCTGTTCTCCTCGGGTATGCCCGGGCCCCAGTCGATCACTCGCAGTTCCACGCGATCATGCAGCGCGCTGCCGGTCAGGGCGGGCGGCGTGCCGGCCGGCGAGTAGCGGAGCGCGTTGGCGACCAGGTTGGCGATCACCCGCTCCAGGATCGCCGGATCGACCTTGACCTCGGGCAGGTCGTCAGGGACGTTCACGGTGACCGACCGGCCGGGCACGCCCAGGTCGTCCAGGGAGCGGGCGACGATCTCGGCCAGGTCGGCTCGCCTCGGGAACACGGCGAGGGCGCCCGCTTGCAGCCGGCTCATGTCGAGCAGGTTGTCCACCAGCCGGGCCAGCCGGTCGAGCGATTCATCGGCGGTCGCCAGCAGCTCGTCGTGATCTTCGGCGGCCCACTCCACGTCGTTCGACCGCAGGCTGGTGATCGCGGCCTTCGCGGCCGCCAGTGGCGTCCGCAGGTCATGGCTGACCGCCGCGAGCAGCGCGGTGCGGACCCGGTCGGCCTCCGCGATCGGGCCGGCTGCCTCGGCGGCGGCTGCCAGCCTGCCCTGCTCCAGCGCGGCGGCGGCATACGCGGCGAACGCGCCGAGCACCCGCCTATCGGTGGCTGGCAGCGCCCGGCCGCGCAACGCCAGGACGAGGTTGTCGCTGATCGGAACCTCGACGTCGGCGTCCTCCGGGCGCCCGACGGGCGACTCGCCAGAAGTCCCGACCGGTATCCAGCAGTCGCGCTGTGCGGCCCGCGTGTCTGTTGCACCCGAGGCTGGCGCGCTCGAGCCTGTCGCACCCGAGCCTGTCGCGCTCGAGCCGGCCGGCTTGGCCGACGCCGCCTGCGCGGCGGACCGAAGCCGCGCCCCGGGCTGCAGTTCCAGCAGCGTGACCGAGTCCATGCCGAAGGCCTCGCGTACCCGGTCAAGTATCGCGGGCAGCGCGTGCTGGCCGCGCAGCACGCTGCCGGCCGTCGTCGCGAGCAGCGCAGACTCTGCGCCAGACCTCGCGGCCTGCCTGGTCCGGGTAGCGGCGGTGTCCACCACCGAACTGACGGCGAACCCGACAGCCACGAAGATGATCAGCGCCAGTGCGTTGTTCGGCTGGGCGATGGTCCACTTGTGCAACGGCGGCGTGAAGTAGTAGTTGAGCAGCAGCGACCCGGCCACCGCCTCCAGCATTGCCGGGATGAAACCACCGACCAGGGCGACCGCGACGACGCCGGCCAGGAATACCAGCAGTTCGCTGCTGAGCACGAGGTGGCTGCGCAGCGCCGACAGCACCAGGGTGAGCAGCGGGGCCAGCACGACGGCGAGCGCGTAGCCGGCCAGCTTGCGCTGCCTGGTCAGGCCACCGTGCGCCCTGGGCAGGCCGCGCCCGCGGCCTACGTAGGAGTGCGTCACGATGTGCACGTCGATATCGCCGGACTCGCGCACCGTGCGCATGCTGACCCCTGGCCCGGTCAGCAGCGAAGACAGCCAGCCGCGGCGGCTCGCGCCAAGTACAAGCTGGGTGGCGTTTTCCGCCCTGGCAAAGGTGAGCAGCGCCTCGTGCACGTCGTCGCCGACAACCTGGTGGTAGGTGCCGCCCAGCGACTCGGCCAGCCGCCGCTGCGCGGCGAGCGCCGCCGGGTCGGCGCCGGTCAGGCCGTCGGACCGCGTTACGTGCACGGCCAGCAGGTCACCACCCGCGGACCTGGCGGCGATCCGGGCCGCGCGCCGGATCAGCGTGTCGCCCTCCGGCCCGCCGGTCAGCGCCACCACGACCCGCTCGCGCGCCTCCCAGGTGCCGTGGATGTCGTGCGCCGCCCGGTACTTCTGCAGGCCCTCGTCGACCTTGTCGGCGAGCCAGAGCAGGGCTAGCTCGCGGAGCGCGGACAGGTTGCCGATGCGGAAGTAGTTGGTCAGCGCCGCGTCGATCTTGTCGGCCTTGTAGATATTGCCGTGTGCCATCCGGCGGCGCAGCGCCTCGGCCGTCATGTCGATGAGCTCGACCTGGTCGGCAGCCCTGACCACTGCGTCCGGCACGGTCTCCCGTTGCGGCACGCCGGTGATCTTCTCCACGACGTCGTTCAGCGACTCCAGGTGCTGGATGTTCACGTTGGAGATCACGTCGATGCCGGCATCCAGCAGCTCGGCCACGTCTTGCCAGCGCTTCTCGTTACGCGAGCCGGGCACGTTCGTGTGCGCGAACTCGTCGACCAGCGCCACGTCCGGATGCCTGGCGAGCACGGCGTCGATGTCCATTTCCTCGAACCAGGTACCCCGGTAGGGTATCCGGGCCCGCGGGATGATCTCGAGGTCACCGATCTGCTCGGCGGTGTGCTGCCGGTCGTGCGTCTCGACGAAGGCGATCACGACGTCGGTGCCGCGGTCCCGCCGCCGGTGGCCCTCGTTGAGCATGGCGAACGTCTTCCCGACGCCGGCGGCAGAGCCGAGGTAGATCCTCAGCTGCCCCCGCGCGCCGGGCTGTCTCACGGCCCTGACGTCGGCGAGGCCCTCACCGCTCATGACATCCCCTGCCAGTCGCGCGCCGGACCGGCGCCGGGCGCGCACGTTCCTCTCCATAGGCTAAGCGGTGCGCGGCGGCTAGCGCTCGAGGTGACCCCAGCGATCACGGCTGGTAGCGGTAGCCCATGCCGGGCTCGGTCAGCAGGTGGCGCGGCCGCGGCGGGTCGTCTTCGAGCTTGCGGCGCAGCCTGGCCATGTGAAACCGCAGGTAGTGCGTGCTGTCGGTGTAGCCAGGACCCCACAGTTCGGCGAGCAGCCTATTAGCGGGAACGAGACTGCCCGGCGACCGTAGCAGCACCTCGAGCATGCGCCACTCGGTCCTGGTCAGGTGCACGGGCTCGGTGCCATCGGCGGTGTGCCGGATCACGGTCCGGCTCGCCAGGTCGATGTCGCAGCTGCCGATGCGCAGCAAACTGCCGCTGGGCAGCTGGCCGTCGCGGCGCAGCGTGGCGCGCAGCCTGGCCAGCAGTTCCTCCATCGAGAACGGCTTGGTGACGTAGTCGTCGGCTCCGGCGTCGAGGGCGCCGATCTTGTCGCCCGAGCCCGCCCGGCCGGACAGCACGATCACCGGGGCTGCGGACCAGGTCCGCAGCTCGCGGATCACCTCGGTGCCATCCATATCGGGCAGGCCCAGGTCGAGGAGCACGGCGTGGGGGGGATGCCGTGCCGCCTCGACCAGGGCGTCTGCGCCGGCCGTCGAGGTGTAGACCTCGTAGCCACGGGCGCGCAGGTTGATCTGCAGCGCTCGCAGCAAGGCCGGCTCGTCCTCGACGATGAGAACCCGACCGGGCTCAGACCGGGTACTTCTCATCGAGGGCGAGGTTCAGCAGGAGCACGTTTACGACGGGCTCACCCAGGAATCCTAGCGTGCGTCCTGTTGTGTACTTCTTGACCAGGGCCTCCACGTCGGCCGGCGATATGTGCCGGGCCGCTGCCACGCGGTCTACCTGGATGGCAGCGTTGGCGGGCGTGATGTCCGGGTCAAGCCCGGACCCGGAAGCCGTCACGGCGTCGGACGGGATCTTGCTGATCGGCACGTGGTCGAACGCGGCGATCTGCGCCTGCCGTTGCTTGACGAACTGGATCTGGGCTGGGTTGTTGTTGCCGAGGTTGGACGCGCTCGAGTACAGCGGGTTGCAGCCGTAGTTGTTCGGCCCGGTGCCCTCCACGACCCACTTGCCCTTGACCTTCGCGAGCGACCAGTCCACGATCGCGAACGATGGCCTGGGCTGGAAGTACTGCGGCAGTGGGTCGCCCTTGGCGTTGACGAACTCCTGGCACAGCAGGCTGGAGCCCACTGTCCGGCCCTTGTAGCTGACCAGCGACCCGTTGGCCTGGTGGTTGAAGGCCACCTGAGCGATCCCCCAGATGACCACCGGGTAGATGAGCCCGGTGATCACCGTGAAGATCAGCAGCATGCGCAGGCCCGCAAGGTGCTGGCGGACGAAACTTGGCAGACGGTTCATTGCGTGATCACCTGAAACCCGGGATGTTCATGATGATGAGGTCGATTGCCTTGATGCCGATGAACGGGATGATGAGACCACCGACGCCGTAGATCCACAGGTTCCTGCGCAGCATGGCCGATGCCGAAGAGGGCCGGTACCGGACGCCGCGCAGCGCCAGCGGGATCAGCGCGACGATGATCAGTGCGTTGAAGATGATCGCCGAGGTGATCGCGGACCTCGGGTCGTGCAGCCCGAGGATGTTGAGGTAGTGCAGGCCAGGGATCACGCTGGCGAACATCGCCGGAATGATCGCGAAGTACTTCGCCACGTCGTTGGTGATGGAGAAGGTGGTCAGCGCGCCCCTGGTGATGAGCAGTTGCTTGCCGATCTCCACGATCTCGATGAGCTTCGTGGGGTTGGAGTCCAGGTCCACCATGTTCCCGGCCTCCTTGGCGGCCGAGGTCCCGGTGTTCATGGCCACGCCGACGTCGGCCTGGGCCAGGGCCGGGGCGTCGTTGGTGCCGTCGCCGGTCATCGCGACCAGCTTGCCGCCCTCCTGCTCCTTGCGGATCAGCGCCATCTTGTCTTCCGGCGTGGCCTCGGCCAGGAAGTCGTCCACCCCGGACTCGTCCGCGATGGCCTTGGCCGTCAGCGGGTTGT
>JASHTT010000130.1 GCA_030040415.1 Streptosporangiaceae bacterium
CTCGTCGGACCGGTCGCCGGCCGGGCCGGCGATCTCCACTCCGCTCGCCATCGCGCTCTCCTCACGCTCTCCGACGTCCACGCGTGCCACGGCTGCCTGCACGGCACTGCATCCAGACGCTAACTCATGGCGGTTTCGCCGCGAACAGGGGCGCGCCTCCAGGTAGCCGCGCTTGACCGGCGCATCGGCGCGCGCCGAAGTCCGACCCGAAGGCCGGCCGGGCTCAGCTGGCCGCTGCCCCGGCGGCCGAGGGCAGGACCAGCGCCGCGCGCTGCTCGGCGCAGATCTCTGCGATCGCCTGCGGCGCGGCCCGGCTCAAGCCGGGGAAGTTGAGGAAGCCGTGCGGCATGCCGACGTATTCGGTGAGCCGCACCGGCAGGCCGGCGGCGCGCAGCGCTTCGGCGTACCGAACGCCGTCGTCGCGAAGCGGATCGTGCTCGCCGACCTGCACGAGAGCGGCCGGAAGGCCGCCGTGGTCGCTGGCCAGCAGCGGCGAAATGCGTGGATCGCCGGGGTCCGCGTCGCCGAGGTAAAACGAACGGTACGCGCGCATTTCGCCGTCGGACAGGAACGCTGTCGTCGAGGTCGCGGCCGGCACCCTGGTCAGGTCCGTGGCCGGGTAGATGAGGGCCTGGTGGCTGAGCCGCGGGCCGCCGCGGTCACGCGCGAGCAGGCACATCACGGCCGCGAGGTTCCCGCCGGCGCTCTCTCCCATCACGCCGATCGGTCCGCCAGCGCCGAGCGCCGCGGCGTTGTCGGCGGCCCACTGCAGCGTGGCGTAGCAGTCGTCGACCGCGGCCGGGAACGGGTGCTTCGGGGCGAGCCGGTAATCCGCCGATACCACCACGGCGCCGACCGCCACGGCCGCGCTGCTGCACATCCAGTCGCCCATCCGGAGGTCGCCGAAAACGAAACCGCCGCCGTGGAAGTAGACGATCAGCGGCCGCGGGTCCGGCCCCGCCTTGACCGGCCGGTAGATGCGGACGGGGATGTCGCCGTCCGGCCCTGGGATTGCCTGATCGCTGATCCGTGCGCCCGGGCGCGCAGCGCCGAGGATGAACTTGCTGACCGCGTTGTCCGGGACGCGGCGATGCTGCATCGCAATGACGTCCGCCTCGCTCCGGTCCGCGACCGACCCCGGACGACGCACGAACCAGGCCCACAGCTGCAGCCGCCGGTCGATGGGTGCCATCCGTGCTCCGTTCCGGCTGCCTCGGGCAGACCCGCCCGTGAGCCTTAGGCTTGGCCATTGCTCAACCGATCATGAGCGTAGGCCCGCCGGGCAGGGTTCGGTAAGCGACGTTTGCGAGATCATGCTGCTGACATACGGGCACGGCACTGACCCGGCGGAGCGGACCGCCGAGATTCTGACCGGCGCGGGCGTCGTTTCCCTGGTGGACATCCGGATCGCGCCGGGCAGCCGCCGCAACCCGCAGTTCGCCGGCGCCGCCATGGAGCACTGGCTGCCCGCGGTCGGCATCGGCTACCGCTGGGAGAAGCGGCTCGGCGGCTTCCGGCGGCCGAGCCCGGGCAATCCGGACGTGGCCTGGCGCGAGCCGATGTTCCGCGGGTACGCGGAGTACATGCGCTCGGCGGAGTTCCTTGCCGCGATCGACGTGGTGCTCACCGAGGCCGCCGAAGAACACCAGGTCACGGTGATGTGCTCGGAAAGCCTCTGGTGGCGCTGCCACCGCCGGCTGGTCGCCGACTTCGTCCTTGCTGCCCGGGGCGTGCAGGTCAAGCACCTCATGCACGACGGCCGCCTCGAGCCGCACCGGCTCTCCGATGGCCTGCGGCTGCGCGAGGACGGCCTGCTGGTCTACGACGGGGGCCAGACCCTGCTGCTGTGATCGAGGTTCAGCGGCCGCCATACCAGCTACTGGGCGGGTTGCCCGAAGTAGGCTGATACCCGTCGATGACTTCGAATCGCTGCAGATGACCACGGAGCTACTGGCGGAGCCAGGTGCCGTGCAGGACATTCTGGCTGGTGACCAGGAGATCTCGGCTGGCGACTATCACACGCTCGGCGACCTCCGTGCAGCGCTCGAAGAACGCCAGCACCAAGAGGCCGCGGACACGTGAGCGACGCCGTCGGTCATCGATCTGGCATCTACCGGCCCGCGTGACTGGCGGCATGGGTCGGGCACATCTGCGGGCGCCCGGTGGTTAATAAGGTGATGACACCTGCACGCCGTGGCACTATCTGCACATGTGCCCGCGACCCGCGGGCACACGGCGCGAAGTGCCGCAATCACGACTTTCGAGGAATCCGGGCTGTCCTGACTGGCCCGGCAGAGGTTTCATGACCGCGCAATCACCCGCGAACCACGAGTTTGATCCGTTCACCGACGCCGAGCTCGACAGCCACGGCCGGCCCGAGCCCGACGCCGGCCAGCTCGACCTGGAGGAGCGGCACGCCCTCCGGCGGGTAGCCGGGCTGTCCACCGAGCTTCAGGACGTCAGCGAGGTCGAGTACCGGACGCTGCGGCTGGAGCGGGTCGTCCTGATGGGCGTCTGGACCGAGGGAACGCTGGCAGCGGCGGAGAACTCGATACGCGAGCTGTCCAGGCTCGCCGAGACGGCGGGATCGCAGGTGCTCGACGCCATGGTGCAGCGGCGCAGCCGACCCGATGCGGCCACCTACGTCGGCGCGGGCAAGGCGCGCGAACTCGCCGAGATCGTCGCGGCGCAGGGCGCCGACACCGTCATCTGCGACGGCGAGCTGACCCCCGGCCAGCTACGCAGCCTGGAGGGCACGGTCAAGGTCAAGGTCGTCGACCGGACCGCGCTGATCCTGGACATCTTCGCCCAGCACGCCCGCAGCAAGGAGGGCAAGGCGCAGGTCGAGCTTGCCCAGCTGCAGTACCTGCTGCCGCGGCTGCGAGGCTGGGGCGAGTCGCTGTCCCGGCAGGCGGGCGGCCGCGCCGGCGGCAACGGCGGTATCGGCACCAGGGGCCCCGGCGAGACGAAGATCGAGACAGACCGCCGCCGGATCCGGTCCAGGATCGCCAAGCTGCGGCGGGAGATCGCGGACATGAAGGTCGGCCGCGAGGTACAGCGCGGCCAGCGGCGCCGCAACGCGGTGCCGTCGGTGGCGATCGCCGGTTACACCAACGCGGGCAAGTCGAGCCTGCTGAACCGGCTCACCGGCGCGCACGTGCTGGTCGACGACTCGCTGTTCGCCACGCTGGACCCGGCGGTCCGGCGGGCCAGGACACCGTCGGGCCAGCCGATCACGCTGACCGACACCGTCGGCTTTGTCCGGCACCTGCCGCACCAGCTCGTCGACGCGTTCCGGTCGACGCTGGAGGAGGTGGCCGACGCGGACCTGATCCTGCACGTGGTCGACGGCAGCGACGTCGATCCGCGCGCGCAGATCGCCGCGGTGCGTGAGGTGCTCGCCGAGATCGGCGCGAGCAGGGTGCCCGAGCTTGTGGTCATCAACAAGGCAGACGCTGCGGACAGCCTCGATGTCGAGGCGCTCAGGCTTGCCGAGCCGCAGTCGGTGGTGGTCTCGGCACGGACCGGGGACGGCATCGACAAACTGCTGGCGGAGATCGAGCGGCTGCTGCCTGCTCGGCACCGCGAGGTCAGCGTCACGATCCCGTACGACCGTGGCGATCTGCTGTCCCGCGCGCACGACGAGGGCGAGGTGCTCACCGTCCAGCACGGCAGCGACGGCACCGAGCTGACCGCGCGGGTTCCGCTCGGGCTCGCCGCCGAACTCGACAGTTTCGCCCGCGCGGCGCGCTAACACCGGGCCATCGGCCCAGAGTTCCGGAAGCAATTACGCCTGCAATTGCGCGGGAAATAGCGGAACGGGCCGGCGCTGCCCGTGGTGCGCGCTACCACGCTGCGATCAATCGCAGTTGACTGCACGTCCATTCAAGACCGCAATGCAATCGTTCGCTTTTTACTCCAGACAGGTTCAGCGACCACGCGGGTGCAATCGTTCGCTTTTCGCCTCTGCCGAGTTCAGCCGCACGGATACGTCCTGACCTGCCCTGTCGCCGACCAACTCGGCGTGGCGCAGTCGGCAAGGTAGTGCCGTTCCCGGTATCTTGGCGAGGCCGGAAAGAAACCACCGCGCTGGTTCGACTAATGCTTAAAGGGGCCTTTACAAGGCCTCTATGTGTGCAATACCGTGACTCAACCGATATGTTGACGCGCGCGTTATGCGGCGTAGGAGGGCCAGATGGCGGCTCGGCGATCCGCACCGGTCCGCCGGTCGGAGGGCAGGCCGTGACCGTTCGCCTGCTGACCAACATCGGCCGGCTGTGGACCGGCTCGGACGTCTGGAGCAACGCTGCCATCCTGTGCCAGGACGACCGCATCGCGTGGGTCGGGCCTGCGCAGGATCTGCCTGCCAGCGTGCCTGGCGTGGTGCTCGACATCGTCGATGTCGATCATGTGGAGAATCTCGGCGGTGCACTGGTCACGCCGGGCTTCATAGACGCGCACACGCACCCGGTCTACGCCGGGAACCGCTGGGCCGAGCTGACGATGCGGTCGGGCGGCGCGTCCGAGGCCGAGGTCATCGCGGCGGGCGGGGGAACGCCATCGACGGTCACCGTCACCCGCGGGACAGATCCGTGGACCCTGTGCAGCGGCGTGCGGGACCGGTTGCGGGCTTGGCTGCTCTCCGGCACGACCACGGTCGAGGCCAAGACCGGCTATCACCTCACTCGGGACGGCGAACTGGCCGACGTGCGGATGCTGAGGTCGCTCGGCGATGAGTCCGACATGCCGCGCGTGCACGCGACGTTCCTGGCCGCGAACGCGGTGCCGCCGGAGTTCTTCGGCCGGCGCGAGGACTACGTGGACGCGGTGACCAGCTGGTGCGGCGACGCTGCCAAGGCCGGAGCCGAGAGCATCGATGCGTACTGCGGCGACGGCGGGTTCAGCACCAGCGAGGCCGGCTGGATCCTGGCAGCAGGCCGCGCCGCGGGCATGCAGCCGAGGCTGCACGCCGACGGTGACGGACGGCTTGGTGCCGCGATGCTGGCGGCCGAACTCGGCTGCGCGTCCGCCGACCTGCTGCACGGAGCCGATGAGGAGGATGTCATCGCGCTGGCCAGTGCCGGGGTGGCCGCCGTGGTGTGTCCCGCCGTGAGCCCGGATTCGCGTCAGCCGCCACCGGTGCGGGCCATGCTGGACAAGGGCGTGGCGGTCGCGCTGGGCTCGGGCCACTCGCCGGGCGGGAACGGCATCACGTCCATGCCGCTTGTCGTCAGCCTGGCGATAGCGAACTTCGGGATGAGCGTCACCGAGGCGCTCCGGGCCGCCACCGTCGGCGGGGCGCAGGCGCTGCGCGCGCCGGATCGCGGCGCGATGGCGCGCGGGCGGCTGGCCGACATCGTGGCCTGGGATGCCGACCACGAGGGTGCCTTCGCGTGGTCCTACGAGCTGCGGCCCGCCAGGGTCTGGCTCGGCGGCGAGCCAGTCACCGCGGGCTGATCCCAGACCGGCTGGCTGGCGCGTGCGCTCGCCAGCCGTGGCATGCTGCGTGCATGGCAGCTGAGCCGAGGCGAGGGCGTTCAGGGTCTGGCGGCCGTCGCGCGGGTGCGGATTCGCCGGTCAGCGGAGCGGCGGCCGCTGCCGTCACGCTCGTCGTCGGTGAGGAAGAACTCCTGGTAGAGCGTGCCGTGGCCGATGCCGTGGCCGGGGCTGTGGCGACCGCTGCTCGGGCGGGCGATGGAAGCGACACCGGGGAAGAGAGCGGGGCCGTTGACGCGGCGGACGGCACCGGCCCTGACGTGCACGAGGTGGCCGCGGCTGGGCTGGCTCCCGGCCAGCTGACCGCGCTCGCCGCGCCTTCACTGTTCGGCGGCGGCTGCGTGGTGGTGGTGAGCGCCGCGCAAGACGCCGGGAAGGACGTGGCCGCGGAGATCGTCCGGCTTGCTGGCTCGGCAGCGCCGGACGTGTACCTCATCGTC
>JASHTT010000015.1 GCA_030040415.1 Streptosporangiaceae bacterium
CTGGGCTACACGATCCCGTGCACACCGAGCGAGTCCAGGTGCAAGTGGACGTTCCTGTTCCTCGGCGCCTGGCTATTCAACGGTCCGGGATTCGAGCCGACCGGCGAGCCACTATTCGAGAGCGGCGTGCCGAACAATTCAGGCAGCTACAGCAACCCGACGATGAACAAGCTGATCCAGGCCACGCACACCAGCAATAGCCTGTCCGCCTTCGCCGCCTACGCCAACTACACGGCAGAACAGATTCCATCCCTGTTCTTGCCATTCGTGACCAACGTCATCGCGGTTGGCAGCGGACTGCACAACGCCAAGTTCAACCCGCTGCTCACGTGGTACCCCGAGTTCTGGACCTGCAGCACAAAGACGTGCTGACGCAGCGCTGCAGGCCCTGCTAGCCGTGAGTGTTGCCCGGTCCTGTCCGTACTCCTCGGGACCGGGCAACACTTCCGGCTACCGATGTCGTCCGGTGGGCCGGTCAGGAACCTGACGGGCCCACCGCGTCGGCCTGACCGGTCAGCTGGGCGAGGAACTCGCTCTTGCGGCTGATCCGCGCGTCCAGGTCCGCCAGGAACGCGTCGATGGCTTGCCGCTTTGCCTCGACGGTGGCCCGCAGCGCCTGCTGCAGGGAGATCGACTCGGCGACCAGGCTGATCCGCTCGGCATCGCTGAGCGCCTCGCTGTAGGCGTGCCGGATCTCGGCCAGCCGATCGTCGGTGCGCAGCACGGCGGCTATCTCGTCCAGGGACAGCCCGAGCAACGTCTGCATCTGCCGGATCCAGGCCACTCTGGCCAGGTCATCGCGGCTGTACCGACGCAGCCCGCCCTTGGTGCAGCCGGCCGGCGTGATGAGGCCGAGCTGCTGGTAGTACCGCAGCGCCCGCTCCGAGGTACCCGCCGTGGCTGCGGCCGCGCCGATGCTGAGCAACTGCTCGGGTTGCTCCTCCGCTGGCTGCGCCGGTCCGGCGGCCGCGTCCATCGCCGTCAGCAGCTCCCGCCTAGGCCTCGGTCGCCACGCCGTCTGTGCTAATCGGCATCTCCATCATCTCGTCGGTCAGGACGTCAACGGGCGCCTCCGCCCCGGCGTGGTCGGGTGCGGAGTGGAAGTACCGCTTGCCGCGTAGCGCCGATGCGACAACCGCGACGATCGTGGCGATGGCGGCGAACAAGAACGCCAGGTGCAATCCGCTCGCGAACGGCTGCTCGATGAGGTGCGGGAAGAACGACCGCCCGGTGATGTAAGCGACCTGCTTGGCGGACATATGCTGCAGCGCCCCGGTCGGGCCGAGCAGTTCCTTGACCGGGTTGTAGCCGAGGAACGCGGAAAACAGGCTGCCGATCGGCGGCTCACTCGCGACCAGGTGCGCGGCCGACGGCGAGACACCAGCCTGCACCAGGCCCCGGTACAGCTGCGAAGGCAACCGGGCGGCAAGGCCCAAGGTGACGATCGTGAAGAACAAGCCCATCGACAGCACGGTCGCCGAGTTCTGGAACGTGTTCAGCATGCCGGCTCCGGCACCACGCTGGTCGGGCGGGAGGCTGTTCATCACCGACGCCTGGTTGGGCGAGAAGAACAGGCCCATGCCGACGGCGAACAGGAAGATCAGCAGCGCGAACCACACGTACTGGAAGTTGATCGGCAGCAACTCCAGTAGCAGGAAGCTGACAGTGGACACGCCCAGTCCCGTGGTCGCCAGCAACCGCGCGCCGAGCCGGTCCGACAGCCAGCCCGCCACCGGGCCGACGAAGGCGAAGCCGATCGTCAGCGGCACCATCGAGATGCCGGCCCACAGCGGGGTCTCGGCGAAGCTCTTGCCGTGCTGCGGCAGCCAGATGCCCTGCAGCCAGATGATCAGCATGAACTGGATGCCGCCGCGGCCGAGCGCGCCGAGCAAACCGGCGACGTTCCCCGCGGTGAACGCGCGGATCTTGAACAGCCCAAGGCGGAACATCGGCGCGGCCACCTTGGTCTCGACCCAGCTGAACAGGATGAGCACGGCGATGCCGCCGAATACCCCGGTAAGCACCCACGGGTTCGTCCAGCCGGTCGGGTGCCCGCCATAGGGCAGCAGCGAGTAGACGATGCCGGTGAGCATGGCGATCAGGCCGATGGCGAACAGCGCGTTGCCGATCCAGTCGATCTTGGCGGGGACGCGTATGCCGTTGTCCTTGAGCTTGAGGTAGGCCCAGATGGTGCCGAAGACGCCGAACGGCACCGAGACCAGGAAGACCAGCCGCCACTCGATCGGAGCGAGCACACCACCGAGCATCAGGCCGAGGAAGGAGCCCGACACCGCCGCGATCCCGTTGATGCCCATCGCCTTGCCGCGCTCGTTTTCCGGGAACGCGTCCGTGAGGATCGCGGTCGAGTTCGCGAACAGCAGCGCCCCGCCAAGGCCCTGGAACACCCGCATGATGATGATCCACAGGGCACCCGCGGACCCGGTGAGCCAGGTCACCGACAGCAGGATCGAGAACGCAGTGAACACGGCGAAGCCCAGGTTGTACATCCTGACCCGGCCGTAGATGTCGCCAACGCGGCCGAGGCTAACCACCAGCACGGCGGTGACCAGCATGAACCCCATGAACACCCAGAGGAAGTAGGACGTGTTCGACGGGACGAGCGGATTGAGGTTGATCCCGCGGAACAGGTCTGGCAGTGAGATCAGCAGGATCGACTGGTTGATCGTGACCATCAGGATCCCGAGCGTCGTGTTCGACAGGGCGATCCACTTGTAATGGACACCCCGGCGATCGCCGCCAGACTCTACGGCCTGATCCTGCTCCTGCACCGCCATGAATTCTCCTAGCTCTGGCCGCCAGCGTGCACCGGACGACTGGCCCGGACCGCCGCTAGCGGAATGCGTCGTCCGCTCGATCCTAACTGACCCTGACGTTAACGTCAGACCCGGGTCTGCGGACAAACGGTGCTTTCTTCCCTCATCCCCGGCTCGAGCACCCGGGGGTAGAGAAGTAGCGCGTGATGTGATCCTCTGGAAGCAGGGGATGATCGCGATGCGGCCAGGTTAAAGATCATGAGCAGCGGCGGCACGGCATGGATTGCCCCTGCGCCAGGAGGCCTTCATGGCTGGCTGTCCGCGGCAGCCAGCGGGTCCGCCGGGATGCCAGGCAGCCGGGGGCTTGCGGTCGCGACACTGGTGAGCTGGCTCGCCACCGAAGGACTCGGCGCCTACATGCTGCGAAGCTGGTTCGCGAGCGGCGGGATGCGGCGGCGGCACCGCGACGCCGGCGGGGTGTCCCTGCCGGTCATGCTCGGCCACGCAGGCCTTGCCTTCACCGGCTTTGTCTGCTGGCTGGTGTTCGTCGCGACGGCCGCGCCGCCAGCCGGCTGGCTGGCTATCGGCTTCCTCGGCCCGGGGATCGGGTTCGGCATTTCCACGGTGACCGTATGGACGCCCTTCCCGGCCAACCGTCCCGACGCCAGCGAGTGGTCGCACCTGTCCCCCGGCATGCCGTCAGAAGGACCCGGGCCCAGTGAGAAGACGCTGGTCGCCACGCTCGCCGACGAGACGCTGACCAGCATGCTCGTAGACGACACGGTGGATCGGCTGCTCGAAGCCGGCCAGTCGCGGCCGCGGCCGCGGCGATGGAACCTCATGCCGCTGATCCCCGCGGCGCACGGCGTGCTTGCCGTGGCGACTTTCTTGCTCGCGACGCTGGCCGCCGTCACCGCCCTGTAAGCGGCCGGGCCTTCAGAAGCCGCGCCCGCAGTGACAAGTCGGCAGCGCTGCCTCTAATATGTACTTGCAACTTATGTGCATTAAGAGCGCTGCGGCAGCGCAGCCGGCCAACCGCGAGCCCCGGGAGTCACCGCATGTCCGCAGTTGCCGCCACCGGCAAGCCCAGCATGCGCGTCATGATCCGCGACTCGTTCGCGGCCATGACACCAGTGGAGAAGCGCCGCGTCATCGGGATGTACGGCTCGATCCTGCTGCTGCACGCGCTGGGATTCTTCGTCTTCGTCGCGTTCGTTGTCCCGGCGCACTACAAGGGCTTCGGTGCCGGGCTCAGCGTCCTGGCTTACACCCTGGGGCTGCGGCACGCCTTCGACGCCGACCACATCTCCGCGATCGACAACACCACCCGCAAGGCCATGAACGAGCGCCAGGGCACCAGCGAGCCGCGCCCCTTCTCGTTCGGCTATTTCTTCTCACTCGGCCACTCGACCATCGTGGTGGCGATGGGCGTGGGCATCATCATCGCCGAGAAGACCGTGTTCGCCGCGGTGTCCAACAACGGCTCCGGGCTTGAGCGCTTCGGCGGCCTGTTCGGCACGCTGGTGTCGGCGGCGTTCCTGTTCCTGATCGGCCTGATGAACCTGGTCATCCTGGCCGGGATCGTGCGGGTTTTCCGGTCCATGCGGCGCGGCGACTACGACGAGGAGGCGCTAGAGCGGCAACTGGAGAACCGGGGCTTCTTCTACCGGTTCTTCGGCCGGTGGATGAAAACGATCGACAAGGAATGGAAGATGTACCCGGTCGGCGTCGTGTTCGGGATGGGCTTCGACACCGCGACCGAGGTGCTGCTGCTCGGCACCACCGCGTTCCTCGCCGCAGAGCACCTGCCCTGGTACGCGATCATCTGCTTGCCGATCCTGTTCACAGCCGGCATGAGCCTGATGGACACCAGTGACGGGATCTTCATGAACCTGGCCTACGGCTGGGCGTTTTTCAACCCGGTCCGCAAGGTGTACTACAACCTGGCGATCACCGGCCTGTCGGTGGCGATCTGCTTCTTCATCGGCGGGATCGAGACTCTCAGCCTGCTGCCGTACGAGATCAAGAGCTTCTCCCAGAAGCACGGCTTCTGGGGTTTCATGTACAGCTTCAACATCAACACGGCTGGTTTCGTGATCGTCGGCCTGTTCATCCTCACCTGGGCGGCTGCCCTGCTCATCTGGCGCTACGGCCACATCGAGGAGAAGTGGTCGGCTCGCCTGCAGGCGGCAGACGCGAACCAGGCAGTACCCGGCGAAGTCGGCTGACCAGCACGCGCTACCGTGTTACCGGCAGCAGCTGCGAGTCCGGGAATCCCGCTCTCCGGCAGCGGCAGACAGGACTCCGATGACCGGCAAGCCGAGTTCGTTTGCATGGCGCCGCGCAGCCTCCATCCGGCTGGCGCAAGCGTTCCGGTTGGCTGGCCTCGTCGCCGGCCTTGCCAGCGCCGTCGTGCTGGCCGGCTGCGGGTCCGGGGCTGCCTCCGGAAGCAGCGCCAGCCCGCGTTACGAGGTTCTCGCCCGCGCCATTCCCGGCCTCGGCCAGGTAATCACAGACGGACAGGGCTTCACGTTGTACATGTACGCGCCTGACCATCGCGGCCCGTCGCAGTGCTACGGCCTGTGCTCTCGGCAGTGGCCACCGCTGATGCTGCCGCACGGGATCTCCCACCCGCGCGCGGGACGGGGGGTCGACGGCGCGCTGCTTGGCACGGTCCGGCGCAAGGGCGGTGACCTTCAGGTGACCTATGACGGCTGGCCGCTGTACCTGTGGCAGGGCGACACCGCGCCCGGCGAGGCGACCGGCCAGGCGGATGACATGGGCCTGTGGTACACGGTCTCGGTCACCGGTGCCGTCGACAGGGGCACGCCCACGAGCTGACCCTCGCTGACCGGGCCGCCGACGCACAAGGGACCAACGGCCTCCCGGCAGGCGTCTTGGGTCACTGTGCAGCCCGCTTTCCCGCGGCAACCCTGAAACTACAGCGCCGGCCACGCAGCAGGCGCGCCGGCCGGCCCGGTACGACAGCCTGCCGGGAAGGAACGCAAGATGCCCGGAATCACCGTTGGTATCGACGGATCCAAGTACGCCCACTATGCCCTGGAATGGGCACTCCATGAGGCTGCGCTGCGAAACGCGCCGCTCACCGTCCTCGCCGTCAACCCGGTGATGGTCAGCATGTGGACCGGACAGCCCGTGCACTTCCCGGCCGACGACGAGGTCCTCGCCAAGGTCCGCAAGGCCGCCGAGGAAGCAGTCGCGGAGGCGACCGCCAAGCTCGGTGACGAGCGGCCGCCGGCCGTGACCGTCACCGCCGTGAGCGGGCTCGTTGTCCGGGAGCTGCTCGCCGCGTCGCAGGCGGCCGACATGGTCGTGCTGGGCAGCCGCGGCAGCGGCGGGTTCGACCCGCTGCGGCTGGGCTCGGTCAGCAGCCAGGTCACGCATCACGCGCAGTGCCCAGTCGTGATCGTTCCGCACACCAGGTGATAGGGGCAGCAACTATGACGACCAACATCGCTATCAACGGCTTCGGCCGCATCGGCCGCGCGTTCGTCCGCCGTTGCCTAGACAACGACGATCTGGACGTGGTGGCGGTCAACGACATCACCGACGCCAGGACTCTGGCGCACTTGCTCGAGTTCGACTCTACATACGGCAGGCTCGCCGCGAGGGTCGGGCACACCGACGACTCGGTACTCGTCAACGGCCGCCCCATCGCCGTGCTGAACGAGCGCGACCCGGCCCAGATCAACTGGGCGGATTTGGGCGTGGACATCGTGATCGAGTCGACGGGCAAGTTCCGCGCCAGGGACGATGCGGCGCTGCACCTGAAGGGCGGCGCGCGCAAGGTGCTCATCTCGGCCCCGGGCAAGGGCGCCGACCTCACTATCGTGATGGGCGTCAACGACGTCGCCTACGACCCGCAGCAGCACGACGTGATCTCCTGCGCGTCCTGCACGACCAACTGCGTCGCGCCGATGGCCAAGGTGCTCAACGACTCATTTGGCCTGGTCCAAGGCCTGATGACAACGGTGCACGCGTACACCGGCGACCAGATGCTGCTGGACGGCCCGCACAAGGACCTGCGCCGGGCGCGGTCGGCGGCGATCAGCATCGTGCCGACCACGACGGGCGCGGCCAGGACCACCGGCCAGGTGATCACCGAACTGGCGGGCCGGCTGGACGGCGTGGCGGTCCGCGTCCCGGTCGAGGACGGCTCGCTGACCGATCTGACCGCCGTGCTGGGCCGCGAAGTCACAGCGGACGAGGTGAACGACGCGTTCCGCCAGGCGGCCGATGGCCCGCTTCGCGGGATCCTGAGGTACAGCACGGATGCCCTGGTGTCCCGGGACATCATCGGCGACCCCGCGTCGTGCATCTTCGACTCCGGGCTGACTCAGGCGGCCGGCACCCTCGTCAAGATATTTGGCTGGTACGACAACGAGTGGGGCTACACCTGCCGCCTCGTCGACCTTGCCGCGCTCGTCGCCGCGGCACTGTAGCGACGCGCGTGATCGCGGGTGCCGCCGGGACGAAGGGCCCGGCGGCACCCGCAGTTTGGCCCTGGGGCGGTCACGGCCGAGAGCGCAGGCTCGGCTGCAGTGACTGCAAACACGGAGGTTCAGATGAAAGCAGCAGTAGTCCGCGCATTCGGCGAGCCGTTGGTGCTCGAGGAGAGGCCCATACCGGAGCCAGGGCCTGGCCAGATCACGGTGCGGATGCAGGCATCGGGACTGTGCCACACCGACATCCACGCCGCCAACGGTGACTGGCCGGTCAAGCCGACGCCACCGTTCGTGCCCGGCCACGAAGGGGTCGGCCCGGTGTACGCCGTCGGCGAAGGCGTGACGAGCGTGAAGATCGGTGACGTCGTCGCCGTGCCATGGCTCGGCTACGCGTGCGGCGAATGCAAGCACTGCCTGACCGGCTGGGAGACGCTGTGCCTGAAGCAGCAGAACACCGGCTACTCAGTGGACGGCTGCTACGCAGAGTACTTCCTGGCCGAGGCGGCGTTCGCGGCGAAGGTGCCCGCCGGCGTGAGCCCGTTCGAGGCAGCGCCGCTGACTTGCGCGGGCGTCACCACCTACAAGGCAGTAAAGGTCGGGAACGTACGGCCCACCGACCTGGTCGCGATCTCGGGCATCGGCGGCCTCGGTCACCTGGCCCTGCAGTACGCCAAGATCTTTGGTGGCACCGTTGCGGCCATCGACGTGACCGACGAGAAGCTGCAGCTGGCCAAGGAACTTGGCGCCGACATCGTGATCGATGCCCGGACGGAGGATCCGGCCCAAGTCCTGCAGGGCTGCGGTGGCGCCGACGTCGCCATCGGGCTTGCCGTGGACGACAAGTCCTTTGCGACGGCATACGCCGGCCTGCGCCGCGGTGGCAGGCTGGTGCTGGTGGCGCTCCCGGCGGCCGGCCATCTGAGCATCCCGGTCTTCGACACGGTCCTTAACGGCACGTCGGTCATCGGCTCGATAGTCGGCACCCGCGCCGACCTAGCCGACGTGTTCGCGCTGCACGCGCAGGGCCGCACCCGGGTGAGCTACGAAACCCGCGAGCTCGGCACGGTCAACGAGTCCATCGCCGACGTCCTGCACGGCAAGGCCAGGGCACGTATCGTCCTGCAGCCGTGACGTCCGCGACTGCCAGGGACCTTGGCCCGGCGCACCGGGACGTTGCGCCCTGGCCTGGCCCCTGGCAGTCGCCTGTGCTGGGCCCATGACCATCACCAAGGGTTTGCAACCGGCCGTCTCCCCCTCCCCCGGCGCCGGGCCTGCCGACAACCGACGCTGGGCAGCACTCGCAGTGCTGTGTGTCTCGCTGCTGATCGTGACGCTGGACACCACGGTGCTCAACGTCGTGCTGCCTACATTGGTCCGGCGGCTCGGCGCCACCACGACCGAACTGCAGTGGATCGTCGACGCCTACGTCATCGTGTTCGCCGGGCTGCTGCTGGTGGTTGGCAGCGTGGCCGACCGGGTCGGCAGGAAACGCACGTTCCTCGCCGGGCTCGTGCTGTTCGCGGCGGGTTCCACCTGGGCGGCGTTCTCCGGCTCGGTCGGCGTGCTGATAGCCGCCAGGGCCAGCATGGGCATCGGGGGCGCGCTGATCATGCCATCTACCTTGTCGATCATCACCCAGATGTTCAGCAAGGTGGCCGAGCGCCAGCGCGCCATCGGCTTCTGGGCGGGAACCAGCGGGGTCGGCATAGCGCTCGGCCCTATCATCGCCGGCCTGCTGCTCGCGCACTTCTGGTGGGGCTCGGTCTTCCTGATCAACGTGCCGGTCGCCGCTATCGGGTTCTGCTGCGCGATGCCGCTAGTTCCCGACTCCAAGGACCCGGCGGCGCTGGCACCGGACTTTGCCGGCGCGCTGCTGTCCGTCGCTGGGATCGCGCTGCTGCTCTGGGCGATCATCGAGGCCCCGGTGCGCGGCTGGACCTCGGCCCGGGTCATCGCCGCCGGGCTGGCCGGCCTGGCGGTGCTTAGCTGCTTCGTAATCTGGGAGCGGCACAGCTCACACCCCATGCTCAACCTCAACTTCTTCCGGCGCAGGGAGTTCTCCGGAGCTATCGGTTCGGTCGGCATGTGCACTGTCGGGCTGTACGGCGCCCTGTTCGTGCTGACCCAGTTCCTCCAGTTCGACCTCGGGTACACGCCGCTGCAGGCCGGGATCCGCGTGCTGCCCGCGGCCGGCGCGATCGCGGTCGTGGCTCCGCTGTCCGCGTTGCTGCAGCGCTCGGTCGGCGCCAGGCTGACGACGGCCGCCGGGCTGCTCATCGTGGGCACCGGACTGTGGCAAGTCTCCCTCGCCACGGCCAGCGCGACCTACGCGAGCATTGTCAGCGGGATGGTGCTGCTGGGCATCGGGGCTGGCCTGGTCATCCCCGCGGCGACCGCGTCCGTGATGGGGTCCGTTCCGCTGCAGAACACTGGCGTGGGGTCGGCGACAAACGGGACCGTCCTGCAGCTCGGCGGGGCGCTCGGGGTTGCGATCATCGGCAGCCTCCTCTCGACAAGGTACTCAGGCAAGATGACCGCGGCCCTCGCGCCGTATCACGTGCCACACTCGATCATGCAAGTGATCCTCGGCTCGGTGGGCGGGGCGCTCGGCGTCGCGGCACGGCTCGGCGGCACGCTCGGCGTGGAACTGGAGCAGGTAGCCAGGTCGTCGTTCGTCAGCGGGATGGACCTCGGCATGCGGACCGGAGCGGCGCTGGCCATCGCGGGCGCCGTCCTGGCGGTTGTCGTGATCCCTGGCTGGCCCGGCCGCGGGAGCAACCGCGGCTGAGCCGGCCCGTCAGCCGGGACCATCGCCCCTGGCGGGTTAGCCGCCGCTACTGGTGGGATGAACAACAGGGAACGCCCGCCCCGGCCCGCGGCCGGGCGGGCGGACAATGAGAGCGAGGCAAGCTAATGAGCGCGGACGACGTGGCACGTGTAGTCGTGGTTGGCGTGGACGGCTCCGAAGAATCGATCGCGGCGCTGCGGTGGGCGGCCAGATACCAGGCCGCTACCGGAGCCACCGTCCGGGCAGTCGTGTCGTGGCACTTCCCGGCTGCGGCCGGACCTGCCCCGTACGGGGTGGCCCCTAAGCCGATCAGCGACGAGGTGCGGGCGAACATGCAGGAGACGCTCGACAAGGCTGTCGCCGAAGTCTACGGGAGCGCACCTCCCGACCGGCTGGAGACCAAGGTTGACTACGGCCACCCGGCCCAAGTGCTGGTCGACGAATCAGAACACGCCGACCTCCTCGTCGTCGGTCACCGCGGGCACGGCGCGTTTACCGGGATGCTGATCGGTTCGGTCAGCATCCACTGCGTGACCCACTCGCACTGCCCGGTCGTGGTCGTCCGCGGAGGCTGAGCAAGCAGATTTCAGGGGGTTTGATGACAACGGTGGCGAAGCGGCCCGCACTGACCGATGAGCAGGAGGACGTGCTCGACAGGTACTGGCGCGCGGCGAACTACCTGTCGGCTGGCCAGATCTACCTCATGGACAACCCGCTGCTGACCGAGCCGCTGCGGCCCGAGCACATCAAACCCCGGCTGCTTGGCCACTGGGGCACCACGCCCGGACTCAACTTCATCTGGGCGCACCTAGAC
>JASHTT010000131.1 GCA_030040415.1 Streptosporangiaceae bacterium
ACGTGGTGCAACAGGATGAGCCGAATCGGCCTGGTCCCGTTGGGGAGCCCGCCGGGTTTGCCGATCCTGTCGCGCAACTGGTCGAGCACGTGACAGTCGTCCCGGCGAATCGTGATCAGGAAGTTCCCCGCGATGAAGAAATGAACCTCGCTGAAGTTCTTCCCGTCCGCCGCCATGCCGTAGCTCACCAGGTAGACGACGTTCCCGAAATCCTCGATCTTCGGGCGCTGGCCGAACTCCGCCACGTCCTCGACCGCGAGCGGGTGCACACCGAATTGCTCGGACAACATGGTCAGACCGTCTGAGCCGATATCACAGATGTCGACCCAGAGCAGCGAGCCATCGCCGAGCGCGTCCTTGACGTCTTCCGGGGTCGCCGGCACGCTGGACCCGTCGGTCCGGATGAGGCTGCCTTTCAAGTGCTACCGCCTGCCCCTCGCGTGCGGTCCGGCGGGGTCGTGCTCTGCGACCAGCAGCAAGTCACCCGGGCCGACCGTCGGGTCATCCTCGAGGCCCAGGCTGAACTTGCCGTCATGGACCAGGCCGAGCACAAGCCCGTCCCGCTCGCTGCGAACCGCGCTCAGCAGCTTGCCCACCGCCGCCTCGGACTCGGCCTGCACCTCCGCGAGGCGATGCGCGTTCGACTCGACCAGCTGGGCCAGCATGTCGCCAGCGTGCGGCGCCTCGAGGCTCTTGGCGAGGGTGCTCGCGATCAGCTCGTCAGCCGAGATCGTCTGCTTGACGCCCAGTTCGGCGAGTGCATCCCGTACCGCGCCCGAGCCGACGAGTGCGACGACGGGCAGGTCTGGTGCGTGTCCGCGCAGGTGCACCGCGCTCACCAGCACATCCCCATCGGACTGTCCGGTGATCAGCGCCTGCTCCGCCTGCTGCGGGCGCGCCGCGATGATGGCCTGCGGCTGCGTGGGGTCACCCTTCACCAGGTGCACTTCGGGCGGCAGGCTGGCAGCATCGACGTCTGCCACCAGGACGACACTCACCCCGGCGGCGACGAGCTGGTCCAGGATGGCGTGGACTCTCGGGTTCATGCCGAGCACCAGCCGGTACGAGCCGGCCGGAAAACGGTCGCGCATAGCCAGCGCCCTCCGTACTCCAGTGATCACGATTCCGCCAGTCATGAGCGCGAACACCGAGGCTAGCAACGGGATCGTCGTGAGCATGACCAGCGACGCGATGACCCGGCCAGCTCCGTTCTTCGGCGTGATGTCGCCATAACCGACTGTGGTCGCGGTGGTGATGGCCCAGTACACGCCGCTGGTGAACGGCAGTCCCTGGGTAGCGGCAAACAACGCGGCACCGCCGAGCAGGCAAGCGGCCGCGGCGCCGAGCAGCGCCGCTATGTGCTTGCCGTGCGGCCTGCCCAGCAGGCGGGCCAGGAAGATGAACATCTGCGGGGGCCAGTCGACTGCCAGCGCTAGCGCAGGCCGGCGAACAGGTCGTACTCGGGCACTGGGCCAGGGCCGGTCACGCGGACGAAATGCTCCTTGCCGAACACCTCGATCGCCAGGTCCTCCGGTACTTTGCTGAACCAGGACTCCTGGACCTGGCTGGCGTGCGCGAACAAAGCCTCGCGCTTGCGGTCGAGGACCGAGCTGATATCGACGGTGGTGGTAATCCGCCCCTCGGCCTCTTCCATCTGAAGTCGCATCTCCTCGGTGAACTCCCGTTCCTCGGGTAGATCGGGCAAGCCCTGCTCGCGCAGCGCCTGCCACAGCTTGCGCCAGTCACTGGGGCGCATGGCCGTCTGATAGAACTTATCCGGAACGCCGCTCTCGCGCGCCGCTGTCGCTGCCGACACCGCGGCGTGCACATGATCTGGGTGCTGGTACATACCCTTGTCGTCGTAGCTAATCATGACCTGCGGCCGGTACTTCTCGATCAGCACGGCGATCCGCTCTGCCACCACGTCGACGGGGATGTTGCAGAAGGCGTCGGGCCGGTCCTTGTACTCCCAGTCGGGCATGCCGGAGTCGTGGTAACCGAGCAGTTCCAGCTGGCTCACGCCGAGGATCTTGCAGGACTGGCGCAATTCGGCGAGCCGCAGCTGCGCAACCATCTGCTCGTCGTGCCCTTCCTGGCCCGGCTTGACCTGGCCGGGAGCGTCGCCGAACTCGCCATTGGTGCACGTCACGACCACAGTCTGGACGCCCTGGCCGGAATACATCGCGAGCACGCCCCCGGTGCTCGACGCCTCGTCGTCCGGATGTGCGTGCACCGCCATCAGCGTGAGAGTGTCTGCCATACCCCAAGCCTGCCGTACCACCGGGACTCACGCGAAACGGCGCTGGTGGTAAGCAGGGGGCGTGGCAGCTAGTCGTCAGTCGATCCGCGCAGCCCTGCTCGCCCAGCGCGAGCAGGCGGTAGCCCGCGCCGCGGCCCTTTCGCGCGAATTCGCCGGCATCGCAGAGTCGGCCAGTTCGGCCGGGAACGACGACGAACACGACCCGGAGGGTGCCACGCTCGCCTACGAGCGCCAGCACGCTGCAGCCCTGCTCGAGCAGGCGCGCGAGCAGGTCCAGGGGATCGATG
>JASHTT010000132.1 GCA_030040415.1 Streptosporangiaceae bacterium
CGCCGGGCTGCCGGTCGTGATCGACGGCGCGGTGCATCTCGCGCCGCCGCGGTGGGCGCAGCGGCTCAGGGACGCCGAGCGCGGCCTGCTGTTCCTCGACGAGCTGACCACCGCACCGCCGGCCGTGCAGGCCGCGATGCTGCGGGTGATCCTGGAACGGGTCGTCGGTGATGTCACGCTGCCGCCCGGAGTTCGCGTCGTGGCCGCCGCCAATCCCCCTGAGCAGGCCGCCGACGGCTGGGAACTGGCACCGCCGCTGGCTAACCGGCTCGTCCACCTGGACTGGCCGGTCGAGGCGAAATCGGTGGCACGCGGACTCGCGGTGGGCTTCCCGACGCCCGTGCTTGTCGGCTTGGAGCAGCGACCGAGCGCCGCACAGGCCAGCGCGGCACGGGCCGCGGTGGCGGCGTTCCTTGACGTGCGCCCGGCCCTGGTGCTGCAGGTCCCGGGGACCTCGGCCGCCGCGAGCCGGGGCTGGCCAAGCCCGCGCAGCTGGGAGGCGGTAGCCAGGCTGCTGGCCGGCTGCGAGGCCAGCCGGGCTTCGCCGGACGCCCTCGCCGTGCTGGTGATCGGCGCGGTGGGCGAGGGACCTGGGCTTGAGTTCCTGTCCTGGCTGGAGCACGCTGACCTGCCCGACCCGGAGCAGGTGCTCGCGGACCCTGGCTCATTCGAGTTGCCGGACCGCAGCGACCGCGCGTTCGCGGTGCTGACCGCAGTCGCGGCCGTCGCGGTGGCGCACGGCGACATCGCGTCCTGGCAAGCAGCATGGCAGGTCGTCGCCAGGGCGGCCGAAGGGGCGCCGGACGTGGCCACGCTCGTCGCCCGCACGCTGGCGACGCACCGGCCCGAAGGCGCCGAGTTGCCAGCCGCGGTGCTGGAACTGACACCGGTGCTGAGAGCCGCAGGGCTGCTGCGATGAGCATCGTGTACCGGCGGGTGGACGAACTCCCGCCGGAACTGCGCCAGCGCTGGGCCGCGGCTCGCGTGTGGGCCGCGCACCAGGCGCCCTACCTGGCCACAGCCGTGCTCGCGCTCGACCCCGTGGTCGTCCAGGCTGACCCCGGGGAACCAGCTCCTGACCTGCGCGGATTCCCCGCCGATCTAGCATGGCACGTCTACCTGGACCCAGCCGAGCTGCACGCGGCGGAGCCGCCCGTGATCGGGTTCTGGCTGCTGCACCAGGTCACCCACCTGCTGCGGCAGCACGCCGACAGGTACCCTGGCCCGCCCGGCCAGCTTGACTCCCCGGCCCTGGCGGCGCAGACGCCGCAGCAGCGGCAATGGAACGTGGCCTGCGATTGCGAGATCGACGACGACCTGCAGGCCGGGGAGCTCACGCTGCCGCCCGAGGCCATCGTTCCCGAGATGTTCGCGTTGCCGGACGGCTGGACGGCCGAGCAGTACTGGGACGCCCTGCCCGGTGCTGGTCACCGGGACAACGTCGCTGGTGCCGACCGCGAGGCTGCCGACTGGGTCCCTGCCGAGCGTGGCCCTGCCGAGCGTGGCCCTGTCGACTGTGGCACGGGCGCAGATGGCCAGCCGCGGCCGTGGAACTGCGGCCGGCCTGGCCTCACGCAGGTCGGACAGCGCCTGCTCGGCCGGGACGTGGCCAGGCGGATCAGGGAGCACCAGCGGCGCCGCGGAGACGTGCCGGCGGGTTGGCAGCGCTGGGCCGACGATGTCCTCGAGCCCGTAGTCAACTGGCGGCGCCAGCTTGCCGCTGCCGTTCGGCGCGGCGTGGCGGACGTGGCCGGCCGCGTGGACTTCACCTACCGCCGGCCGTCGCGGCGGGCGGCCGCGCTGCCTGACGTCGTGCTGCCAAGCTTGCGCCAGCCACTGCCGCAGGTGGCGATGGTGCTGGACACCTCGGGCAGCATGAGCGATGCCATGCTGGCCCAGGCACTCGGCGAGGTCGGCGGGGTGCTGCGCAGCCTGGGCCTCGGCCGCCGGAACCTGCGGATCATTTGCTGCGACGCGCACGCCTACGAGCATCAGCGGGTGCTGGACGCCCGTGACGTCCGGCTGCTCGGCGGCGGCGGCACGGACATGGGGGCAGGCCTCGCGGCTGCGGTCGGGCTGCGACCCCGACCTGACCTCGTCGTCGTGCTGACCGACGGCCACACGCCGTGGCCGTCCCGCGCGCCGGACGGCATGCGAGTCGTCGTCGGCCTGATGGACCAGGCAGGCAGCGTCCCGGACTGGGCGACCAGGGTGCTGATCGATACCGGCGAGGTGGCCAGCCGGTGAGCAAGGCCGGGCCGGACAACCCGCGGCGCGACGAAGGCGGCGGCGATCGCGACTTGGCCGCGTGGACCGGTGCCGGGTTCGCGGCAGAGCAGGCGGACGTCTTCCGGCGCTGGCGGTTCACGCTGGGTGAAGCTGTCGCCTGGCGTCAGGCCGGAGTTGCCGACGGCATCCGGGCTGCGCAGTGGGTGACGGCGGGCGTGACACCAGAGTCGGTCAACCACTGGCGGGCCGCTGGCATCGATGCCACGCAGGCAGTGCACTGGCACGAGATGGGCTTCGATCCCCAGTCTGCGCGGGATGCCGCGCGGCGCGGGCTCACCCCGGAGGCCGCCTTCGAGCAGCGCAACCAGGCTCGAAGGCAGGGCTGGACGCGAAGCGGGCCAGGCACGCCGGGTGACGCGGACTTGATGCGCAGGCTGCAGGCAGCGGGCGTACCGATGCGGGTGATGCACGGTTATCTGGCCGCGAACTGGGAGCCGGAC
>JASHTT010000133.1 GCA_030040415.1 Streptosporangiaceae bacterium
TACCGACGCGACATCGCCGCGCAGCCTGCCCTGGGGACCCGCGCCGACATATGACCGGCGGCACACCGGAGGGTCCCGGGCCGGAGCCGGCAGGAGGCACGGCGGGGGTTCCGGACGGCGACGCCGGGGAGGGGACCGGCGGGGCGCCGGACGCCGACACTGGCGACCGGACCGCGGGCGCCCGGGCGGATGCCGACAAGTCGCCCGCAGCGCGGGCCTATCCGGCGGCTGAGGACGAGGCTCCCGTCCGCGTCAGCACGCTGGAGATCTTCTTCGACCTCGTCTTCGCCTTCACGCTGACCCAGCTCACGGCGGTGCTGGCGACGCAGCTGTCGTGGCTGGCGGTCGTCAAGGTGCTGCTGATCTTCGGGCTGTTGTGGTGGATGTACGGTGCCTACGCCTGGCTAACTAATTCCCGGCCGCCCAGGCACACCGCGGAGCGGATCGGCCTGCTCGCCGGGATGGCGGGATTCCTGGTCGTGGGGATCGCCATCCCCCGCGGTTTCGCCGACTACGGCGTGGTGCTGGGCGTCGGCTACCTGCTGGTCGTGGTCGTGCACGCGTTCCTCTACTACCGGGTCAACACGAACATCATCCGGGTCGCGCCGTTCAACATTGCCTCCGCGCTGCTCGTGATCATCGCCGGCCTCCTGCACGGACCTGGCGGCAGCGCCGATGCGGCGGCGTACCTGCTGTGGGTCGCAGCGCTAGCGGTCCAGCTTGGCTCGCCGCTCGTCGTCCATCCGGCCGGGCTGTTCCAGCTCCAGCCCGCTCACTTCGTCGAGCGGCACAGTGCGCTGCTCATCGTCGCGATTGGCGAGTCCGTGGCCGCCATCGGGATCGGCGCCGCCGCACCGGTCGACCGGCCGGGTGGCGCTGACTGGCGGCTGCTGGCGATCGCCGTGCTCGGCCTCGTGGTCGCGGCCGCGCTGTGGTGGATCGTCTTCGGCTCGGGTGACGACGAGCGGGCGGAGGATGCGATGACCCGGGCGGACACCTCGCGACGCCCGGCCATCGCGCTGAGCGCTTTCTTCTACGGGTTCATCCCGCTGCTGCTCGGCCTCGTCGCGCTGGCCGCCGGCGTGCTCATGGCTGTCAGGCTGGCCGGCGCGGCGGGCGGCTCGGCCGGCCAGTCAGCCGTCCTGGCGTGCGGAGCCGCACTGTTCCTTGGCGGCAACGCGGCCGTGCGGCGGCACCTGCGGATCGGGCCGGTCTTGCTGCGCGCGGTCGCCGCCGCGCTGGCGCTTTGCACGACCGTGGTCGGGATCGCAGCCGGGCTCGACGTTCAGCTCGCTGTCGTGGCCGTGATCCTGGTCCTGCCGCTGATCGCCGAGGACCTGCCTGCCGGATCCCGGACCGGCCGGACCCAGCGGGCCGACGACGGCGGGGCCAAACCGGATGCGGCAGGATAGGCGGAGTGATAGGCCGCTACACGCTGCCCGAGATGGGCCATGTCTGGAGCGAGGCGCACAAGTACGAGCTGTGGTGCCGGGTGGAGCGCCTGGTGCTCGCGGCACACGCGAAGTCCGGCACCGTGCCGGAGGACGCCGTCGCGCCGGTCGCGGCGGCGCCGCCGCCCACCCCGGAGGCCGTCGCCGCGGTCGAGGCGGTTACCGGGCACGAGACCATCGCCTTCCTGACGGCCTGGGCCGACAACACGGTCCCGCGCGAAGCCGCCGCGTATGTGCACTACGGCATGACGTCGTCGGACCTGCTGGACACGGCGCAGGCGATCCAGCTTGCGGAGTCGACAGACCTGCTGACCGCACGCTGCGAAGCACTGCTGCACGTCCTGCGCGATCACGCCCTGGAGCATCGCAACACGCTCCGGGTCGGCCGGACGCATGGCATCCACGCCGAGCCTGACGTCTGGGGCCACCGGGTCGCCGACTTCGCGTTCGCCGTGCACCGCTGCCGGGACCGGTTGCTGCGAGCCCGCCAGTCGATCGCGGTCGGCAAGCTGTCCGGAGCGATCGGCACCTACTCCAATATCGATCCGGCGATCGAGTCCGAGGTACTCGGCGAGCTTGGGCTGCGGCCTGCGGACGTGGCCAGCCAGGTAGTCATGCGGGACGGGATCGGCGAGTGGGTCAGCGTGCTGGCGCTGATCGCCAGCGTCTGCGACGCCATCGCGCTGGAGATCAGGCACGGCCAGCGGACCGAGGTCGCCGAACTGGCCGAGCCGTTCGGCTCGGGCCAGAAGGGCTCGTCGGCGATGCCGCACAAGCGCAATCCGGTCCGCGCCGAGCGCATCAGCGGACTGGCCAGAGTGGTACGAGCGCAGGTCGTTCCCGTACTGGAAGGCGTACCTCTCTGGCATGAGCGGGATATTTCGCATTCGTCGACGGAGCGGATCGCGCTGCCGGACGCCGCTATCGCGACCGACTACCTGCTGGCCGAGACCACTGAACTGATGGCTGGGCTCACTGTCGATGCGGCCCGCATGCTGGCCAATCTCGAGTCCAGCCATGGCCTGATCTACTCGTCAGCGGTACTGCTCGAACTGGTCGCGGCCGGAATGTCGAGGGAGGACGCGTACACGCTGGTGCAGGCGGCAGCCATGGACACCTGGCAGTCCGGCGCGCCGTTCCGGGAGACCCTGCGCAAGCACGCAGCGAGCCTAGGCCAGCCGCTCGACGAGGCCCGGCTGGACGCGGTCAGCAGCCCCGAACGCTACGTGCGTGGCCTTGGCGACGTATTTGACCGGCTCGAGCGGCTTGCGTGAGCCCGGCGTCACGCTCGACTGCGGGCCGCCGGGCGCAGAACGCAGCAGGCTATCACCCACTCCCGACAGCCGAGGCAGCAGCCGCCCCACCCGGCTACTACCTGCCGCCTCTCCTGTACGTTACGTAACGCTGCTCGTCATGGTCCGGGGGGCTCCAGAGCAGTGGAATACTTAACGTCGCCGGAGGCGGGCAAACTGAATGCTCGGGAGCCCGTCGTTCGCTTGGTCAGGCAGCCCGGCGCGCGCGGTTCGCGACAGCGCCGCGTGCCGGGCCAGCGATGCATCAGTGCAGCTAACCGACGGGAGTACTAGCCAGATGACGAGCGCTCCAGATACCCGCTACATCGTGCGTGGCGGGATCCCGCTGCAGGGGACTGTCTTCGTACAGGGCGCGAAGAACGCCGCGCTGAAGATGATCGCCGCCTCGCTGATGACGGCCAAGGGGCGCACGGTCCTGCGCAACGTCCCGGTGATCGAGGACGTGCGCCGGGCGATCGAACTGGCCCAGGCCGTCGGTGCCGTGGTCAAGTTCCACGAGGCCGAGCGGACCCTGGTAGTGGACGCCTCGGAGCTGACCAGTTCGGTGCTGCCCGCCGAGATCGCGCGCCGGTTCCGCGCCTCGGTCCTGTTCGTGCCGCCGCTGCTGCACAGGCTCGGCGAGGCGACCATCGAGGGCATCGGGGG
>JASHTT010000134.1 GCA_030040415.1 Streptosporangiaceae bacterium
TCCCGCCCATCGTCGCCCTGTTCGTCAGCAGCCCGGTCTGGCAGCGCCGGATCGAGCGCTACGCGCCAACCAGCGCCGGGATGACGGTCCAGAACACGACGGGCATGAGTCATCTGCCGATCGGCCCGTGGGGCGGCCTCGCTGTGCTCGCCATCTGGGCCGCGGGTGCGCTGCTCGCCGCGGGAGTGGCGGTGCGACTCCGCGACGCCTGACGGCAACTGACTGTGACGCGCTGGGCCGGCTATAGCCGGCCCAGCGCGCCACAGTGGGAGGAACGACCGATGGGGTCAGTGCGCTCCGGCTCCGGCGAACTGCTCGCTCTCCGTGGACCCGGTCAGCGCCGTGGTCGATGCGGCCGGGTTGATGGCGGAAGTGACCAGGTCGAAGTAGCCGGTGCCGACCTCGCGCTGGTGCCTGGTCGCGGTGTAGCCGAACGGCTCGGCCTCGAACTCGGCGTCCTGCAGTTCCACGTAGGCGGACATGCCGCGCTCGGCGTAGCCGTGCGCCAGCGTGAACATCGACTCGTTGAGCGCGTGGAACCCGGCGAGGGTGATGAACTGGAACTTGTACCCCATGGCGGCCAGCTCGCGTTGGAACTTCGCGATCGTGCCGGAGTCCAGGTGTGCGCGCCAGTTGAAGGACGGCGAGCAGTTGTAGGCCAGCATCTGCTCCGGGTAAATCGCCTTGATGGCCTCGGCGAACTCGCGGGCGATCTCGAGGTCCGGGGTCGAGGTCTCCATCCAGAGCAGTTCAGCGTGCGGCGCGTACGCCAGCCCGCGCGCGATGCAGGGCTCAAGCCCGTTGCGGACCCGGTAGAACCCCTCGGCCGTGCGCTCGCCGGTCACGAAGCGCTGGTCCCGCTCATCGACGTCGCTGGTTATCAGCGTCGCCGCCTGCGCGTCCGTGCGCGCGACGATGAGGCTGGGAACGCCGCACACGTCGGCTGCCAGCCGGGCCGCGTTCAGCGTCTTGATGTGCTGCCCGGTCGGGATCAGCACCTTGCCGCCGAGGTGGCCGCACTTCTTCTCGGAGGCGAGCTGGTCTTCCCAGTGCACGCCTGCCGCTCCAGCGGCGATCATCGACTTCATCAGTTCGAAGGCGTTCAGTACTCCGCCAAAGCCCGCTTCCGCGTCGGCGACGATCGGCGCCAGCCAGTACGGCGCCCCCTCGTTCTGTGACTCGGCCCAGGTGATCTGGTCCGCTCGCAGCAGCGCGTTGTTGATCCTGCGCACGACCGCGGGCACGGAGTTGGCCGGGTACAGGCTCTGGTCCGGGTAGGTCTGGCCAGCCAGGTTGGCGTCGGCGGCGACTTGCCAGCCAGACAGGTAGATGGCCTTCAGCCCGGCCTTTACCTGCTGCACAGCCTGGTTACCGGTCATCGCGCCGAGGGAGTTGACGTAGTCCTCCGACTGCAGCAGCGACCACAGCCGCTGTGCACCGAGGCTGGCCAGGGTGTTCTCCTCCTGCACCGAGCCGCGCAGCCTGATTACGTCGGACGCGCTGTAGGTGCGCTCGATGTCGGCCCAGCGCGGATCTGTCGCCCACTCGTGGTGCAACGTCGCTGCCTGGTCGTCGAGGCTGCTTGCCTGACCGTTGAGGCCGGCCCGCTGGCCGGGAATCGGGCCGCCGTTGGCCTTGGTGCGGTTTGCGCCGTTAAGCGTGCCCTCGAGGCGACGATCGGTCACTGTGCTCCTCCTGGCTGTGTCGTCCCCGGGTAATGGGGTCGAGCTTGCCTTGCCGAGGAGCATGCGCCTAGGGTCCAAGGTCCCGAAGATTGCGTCAACTTCTGCTAGAGTGAAGAAGTGCAAAGTTTTACTAGCGAAAAATCGCAGTCCTTGCCGGAATCAGGCCTGGACCTCGACCTGTTCGGCCAGCGGCTACGCCATCTGCGGCGTGCGCGCGGCTTGACGCTGTCCGAGTTGGGGGAGAAGGTCGGTCGTGCGCCGTCGGTGCTGTCGCTGCTGGAGAACGGCAGGCGAGAGCCGAAGCTCTCGCTGATCGAGGCGCTGGCAACCGCGCTGTCCGTGCCGACCAGCGAGCTGATGCGGCGCCAGCCGCCGAGCCGCCGGGCTCAGCTTGAGATCGCGCTTGCGGAAGCACAGCGCGATCCGGCCTACGCCGGGCTTGGCTTGCCGGCGTTGCGGGTGGGCGCGCGCGTTCCCAGCGACGTGCTAGAGCATCTGGTCGCGCTGCACGCCGAACTCAAGCGGCAGCGGTCGAAGCACACCGCCACGCCGGAGGAGGCGAGGGAGGCGAACGCCGACCTGCGGTCGATGATGAGCGAGCGCGGCAACTACTTCCCCGAGATCGAGGCTGCGGCCGCGGAGGCGCTAGCCCCGGTCGGCTACGCCGGCGGTGCGCTGTCTCAGGGCATGCTGCTGGCCGTGGTGAACCACTACGGCTTCGCCGTGCGGTACGTCCAGGACCTGCCGCGGTCCACACGCTCGGTCACGGACATGCGCAACCGGCGCATCTACCTGCGGCAGGAATCGCTCGGCATGCACACACCGCGCGCGGTACTGCTGCAGACGCTTGGTCACTTCGTGCTCGGCCACCATGCGCCCGCCGACTTCGGCGACTTCCTCCGGCAGCGGGTCGAGGCCAACTACTTCGCCGCGGCCGTGCTCGTACCCGAGGCGGCGGCCGCCTCGTTCCTGTCGAGTGCGAAGCAAGCGCGCGACCTTGCGGTCGAGGACCTGCGTGACGTGTTCTCGGTGTCCTACGAGATGGCCGCGCACCGGTTCACCAACCTGGCTACGCACCACCTGGACCTGCAGTGCCACTTCGTCAAGAACGACGAGGGCGGCATCATCTACAAGGCCTACGAGAACGACGGCGTCGTGTTTCCTGCCGACCCGTCGGGCGCGATCGAGGGCCAGCGGATGTGCCGCAGCTGGGCAGGCCGCCAGGTGTTCGCCGCGGACGACCCGTTCAGCCCGTACTTCCAGTACTCCGACACGCCGTCCGGCACGTATCTGTGCACCGCCCTTGTCGACCCGGGCAGGGAACGAGGCTTCGCTGTCACGCTCGGCGTCCGGTATGACGACTCACGCTGGTTCCGCGGCAGGGACACCACGGTGCGGATGAAGTCCACCTGCCCGGCGCCTGAGTGCTGCCAGGCGCCGCCAGCAGGGCTGGCGGCGCGCTGGGAGGGTCTGGCGTGGCCGTCGGCCCGAGCGCACTCACACGTGCTGCTGGCGCTGCCATCCGGCAGCTTCCCCGGCGTCGATGAGTCGGACGTCTTCGAGTTCCTCGACCGGCACGGAGCTAGCTGACCGGGAGCCGCGTCCTAGGTCGCGGCGACGGGTTCCGGTAGCCCGGCGGCGGCGCGCAGCACGTCGGCCTTGTCGGTGCGCTCCCAGGTGAAGTCCGGGTCGTTCCGGCCGAAGTGCCCGTACGCGGCGGTCTTGGCGTAGATCGGCCGGTGCAGCTGCAGGTACCGGCGGAACGCCGCCGGGCGGAGGTCAAAGTGCTTGTCGATCAGGTCGATCACGTTTGACTTCGGCACCTTCTCGGTGCCGAACGTCTCGACGAGCACGGACAGCGGCCTCGCGACGCCGATCGCGTAGGCGACCTGTACCTCGACGCGGTCGGCTAGTCCCGCGGCGACAACGTTCTTGGCGACATACCTGGCGGCGTACGCGGCGGACCTGTCCACCTTCGACGGGTCCTTGCCGGAGAACGCGCCGCCGCCGTGCCGGGCGAACCCGCCGTAGGTGTCGACGATGATCTTCCGGCCGGTCAGCCCCGCGTCGCCGACGGGACCGCCGATCACGAACCTGCCCGTCGGGTTGACCAGGAACCCCTTACGTAGCTCGGCTGCGTCGTAGAAGTCGGCGGGCAGCGCTGCGGTGACCACGCTCTCCCACAGGCTGTCCGGCAGCAGGTGCTCGCTGCCCTCATCGTGCTGGGTCGAGATCAGTACCTTCTCGACCGA
The DNA here is from genome assembly GCA_030040415.1 of Streptosporangiaceae bacterium. GTDB lineage: Bacteria > Actinomycetota > Actinomycetes > Streptosporangiales > Streptosporangiaceae > JAJYUU01. Next base: position 3,938 of record JASHTT010000134.1, read on the forward strand.
GACTGGCCGGCCGTCTTCGTAACGCACGGTGACTTGTGTCTTGCCGTCGGGCCGGAGGAACGGCAGCTCGCCGGAGTGCCGCACGCTCGCGAGCTGAGCCGCCAGCCGGTGCGCGAGCGCGATCGGCATGGGCATCAACTCGGGCGTCTCGTTGGTCGCGTAGCCGAACATCATGCCCTGGTCGCCCGCGCCCGCCTGGTCGAGCAGGTCCTCACTCGCCGTGACCCGGGTCTCGTGCGCCGTGTCGACGCCCTGCGCGATGTCCGGTGACTGCTTGTCCAGCACAGTCAGCACGGCGCAGGCGTCGCCGTCGAACCCGCACGCCGCGGTGTAGCCGATCTTCTTGATCGTCGACCGCACGATCGCGTTGATGTCGAGCAAGTCCGGGGTGGTGATCTCACCAGCTACCACCACGAGCCCGGTGGTCAGCAGCGTCTCGCAGGCCACGCGCGAGTACGGATCGTTCGTCAGCGCGGCATCCAGCACGGCATCGGAGATCTGGTCGGCCATCTTGTCCGGATGACCCTCGGTCACCGACTCCGACGTGAACAGGTAGTCATTGTCCTTCGCCGGACCGGCCATCGCGCGACTCTCCCTTTCCGATGCCTGCAGCGCCGATGCGGGCAGTGCTGCCATCTTCCAAGCCGGCGACGGCCCATTACATCCCGCAACCGGCACAATTTAGCGCCGCCGGGTCTGTGCCGCAGCCACAACGGGTGATTGCTGGCAAGTGCAGTCGGCCCGGAGTGCCCGTTCCCGTATGGTGGGCGCGCGTCACACGGCCTGCTCTGGCGCGATGGTCGCGGTGCGCCTACGCTATCTATTACCGGACAGTAACTTATGTCTGCCTACCCCCCGCGAGGAGAGAGATGAGCGATCTTGCGACCGGTGGCGGCTTCTCGCTGCAACCGCCTGAAGAGATCACCCAGATGCGGGACTGGGTGCATGAGTTCGCTGCTGAGGTGATCAGGCCGGCCGCTGCTGAATGGGACGAGCGCGAGGAGACCCCCTGGCCGGTCATCGAGCAGGCCGCGAAGATCGGCTTGTACTCGCTGGACTTCTTTGCCACCCAGTGGATGGATGCGAGCGGCCTCGGCACCGTCGTCGCGTTCGAGGAACTGTTCTGGGGTGACGCCGGCATCGGGCTGTCGATCGTCGGCTCCGGGCTGGCCGCCGTCGCGGTGGCGAGCAATGGCACGAACGAGCAGATCGGCGAGTGGCTGCCGCAGATGTTCGGCAGCCCGGGGGATGTCAAGCTCGGCGCGTTCTGCTCGTCCGAGCCGGACGCGGGAAGCGACGTCGGCGCGATCCGGACCCGGGCCGTCTACGACGAGGCGGCGGACGAGTGGGTGCTGAACGGGACCAAGACCTGGGTGACGAACGGCGGGATCGCGGACGTGCACGTGGTGGTCGCGTCGGTCGAACCGTCGCTTGGCAGCCGGGGCCAGGCCAGCTTCATCGTGCCGCCGGGTACCCGCGGGCTGTCCCAGGGACAGAAATTCCGTAAGCACGGCATCCGCGCGTCGCACACGGCCGAGGTCGTGCTCGATGATGTGCGCGTGCCGGGACGCTGCCTGGTCGGTGGGAAGGAACGGCTGGACGCCCGGCTGGCGCGGATAGCCGAGGGCCGCAGCGGCGGCGAGCAGGCCGCGATGAAGACGTTCGAGCGGTCCCGGCCCAGCGTGGCCGCCATGGCCGTCGGCATCGGCAGGGCGGCGGTGGAGTACGCGGCCGATTACTCCCGGCAGCGCGTGCAGTTCGGCCGGCCGATAGGCCAGAACCAGGGCGTGGCGTTCATGCTGGCGGACATGCAGGCGTCGGTGGACGCCGCGCGGCTGCTCACCTGGCGTGCCGCCTGGATGGCGCGCAACGGGCTGCCGTTCGACCACGCCGAGGGGTCGATCTCCAAGCTGGTCGCGGGGGAGACCGCGGTTCGCGTGACCGAGCAGGCGATCCAGATACTCGGCGGGAACGGCTACACGCGTGAGTACCCGGTCGAGCGCTGGCACCGTGACGCGAAGATCTTCACGATTTTCGAGGGCACGTCGGAGATCCAGCGCATGATCATCGGAAGGGCCGTCACCGGGCTCGACGTGCGGTAATAGCTGCAGGTCACGGCGCTGGTGCGGATCTTGAAAGGGCCCGTGAACTCGGGTTTCTGGCGGTCGGCCGTTTGCCCGTTATTCCTGGTTGGTACCCGTCAGTTCCCGATAGCGTGCTGAGTTGGTGCTGACCCCCTAACGGTTAGGCATTGGCGTTAACCGGCATCTGGGCGCGAGGGTTGGGAGAGCAGTCTGCGGGCAACTGCGCACATGCTTTTAGCCCCTAACGGCTAGGTAGTAGTGTCCCTGATCGGCCGAGAGAGCTGGGAGGGGCGGGGGATCCACGGCCCGTGTTACTAGCTCCGATTAGGCCAACAGCTGAGCTGGGCGCGTTCACGTGATCCAGTGCGAGCGTGCCGAGACGCGTTGTCAGGTGTCGCGTGACAGAGGGCCCGGCCACGCTCCAGCAAGGCAACGCAATGACCGGGCCAGATCAGCGTGCCGTCGACCTCCGGATGGAGCTGGCAACTGGCTACGGATGGTTTGCTGAGCTTGCCTCGGCGAGTTTGCGTGACGGACCGAGGGCTGGGCCGTCGAGCCGCCGGTAGATGACAAGGAGAAGGACGGCGAGCCCGCTTTGCAGGAGGTCGTGCGGGATCGACCAGACATTGACGGGGGCGGCGTTGTTGTGGGCGCTCCATTGGATGACGTGGCCGATAGCATCGCCTCCGAAACAGATGGCGAGGACAGCGACGGCGGCGGTCATCCATTGGCCGCGCAGTGCCTTTCGCGCGCATGCGATTCCCAAGACCCCTACGGCGATGTCAGCCCAGCCCACTTCCCACTGATACATGGACGGGGCGTAACCAATGCTGGCAGCACTCTGCTGAGACTCGCCGTCCATCAGCGTCAGGCCCGCAACGATCGCCCATGCCCCCCCGAGAACCATGACCCACAGCAGCATCAGTTCGACCGTCCGGTGCGGACCGCGGCCGGGTCGGCGCCGGTCGGCCAGCCAGTGAATAAGAAACCCGATGATGAGGATCACCCAGAAGGCGGCAAACAACGACAGGCCCGCGGACGTGCCCGCCGGGTCGGTGCCCATAGCCAAGTCAAGTCTTATCATTTTTTATCACCATTTCTTTTTCTTGTTTTGGTGTCTTGGACAGGACTCGCGGCGGCAGGAAAAAGGTCAGGACGGTGGCGAAGGCCAGGAGCTTGGACAGCACGTTGAAGGCGTAGGGGCCTGGGGTGACGGGGCGGGGTAATTCGTACAGCGCCCAGACCGCGAATACCGCCAGCGTCATTGCGAAGGAGAAGAAGGTGGCCCTGGTCAGGCGTACCACCAGCCGGACGGGCCGTCGCAGCCGCGCTCCCGGATACACCATGCCTGCCGCCGCAGTCACCGCACGATGGCGAGAGCGATTCGAGCAGCAGCCCGACATCAGTGCCATCCGGACCGGGGCCGGCGCAGCCTGCTGCGCCTAGGGACCATGCGGGCCGCGGTCGCGGCGGGCCGTCAGGTTCCCGCTGCGCCGCCTTAGCCGGAATCTGCCGTGCTGGTGTGGATCTGCCCGCGGTTGCGGCTCCTTGGCGCGGGGAGCCTGCCCGACTCCGCAGGTTCACGTGTGCTCCTTCCGGAAGAGCGTGCGCGTGGCATGGTCGGGCGATACCGATGATGCCCAGGCGGTCGTTCCCGCCCGAGAGGAGCAGTGACTGACTGTGATCTTCGGCCAGGAGCGTGCCGGTGTCAGCACTAGCTCGACGAACTTCGAGGTAACGATGCAATGGCGGCTCGGTCACGGACCGGGATCACCACCTGGGCGGGGTGAACGGGCTGGTCGGCCCGTCTGACCAGGTGCATGGTGTACACATGCGCGAAACTGGAACGATCGCGGCGGCATCGGCTCCCCGGCCCGGCGGCGAGCTACGGGCGGCCGCGCCCGGCGCCATGGCGGTCTCGGTCGTGGTGGCACCGCAACACTCGGTGCTCGCGCTGCTGCGCCAGGCGGCGTCCGGGCAGGCGCACGGCGCGCCGGCCGGCCTTCTCACCGGCATCCGCGATGCCCTGCGCCCGCAGGCGCGGTTCGCGGCGCAGTGGTTCACGGCACGCGGCTGGGCGACGATACCGGAGTGCTGCGTGCCAATCTCGCCTCTCGCCGATGCATCCGTCGCCGAGCAAGCAGCCAGGCTCCGGGACATCCTCGCCAGCGCGCTCACCAGCGAACTGGAAGCCTTCGACGGCGACCACCATTGCCAGCCGCAGTGGCGCGCAGCAGCCGAGCAGCCCCGCCGCTGGCTCCACTCCATGGCCGACGCCTCGCTGGACACCTGGGCGGTGGCCGAGTCGCGGTGGCGGGCGGCTGGGCCGCTGCTTGACCGGGAGATCCGGCGGATCGGCACCGCGGCGGTCCGTGGCGGGATGGCAGCGCTGCTGAACAACCTGCACCGTGGCCTTCGCTACCTGGACGGGACGTTCACTTTCACGTCCCCCTGTGACCCCTCCTTCACCCTCGGCTCGTTGGACCCGGTCGGCCCGCGCCGCCTGGTCCTGGTGCCGATGATCGCCGGTGATGACATGCTGCTGCTTAGTTTCGAGCGGCCCGACGTGTGCTGGATCGGCTACCCGCTTCCCTGCCCCCGGCCGGGCGCACAGGCCACCGTAGACAGTGCGCTGGCAACGATCCTTGGCCCGGTACGCGCAGCGATACTGCAGGCTCTTCGCCAGCCGCTTACCGTGAGCGGCCTGGCCGCAGCCGTGCACTGCGCGCCCACCACCGCGACCTACCACCTCCACCAACTGACCGCTGCTGGCCTGATCACCCGCCTGCCGTCGGGCACAACAGTATGGGTCAGCCGCACAGCTCGCGGTGACGAACTCGTCGACCTGCTGTCGGCCTGATCCTCCTCGCGGCACTCGGCCGTGGTGAGGCTTGCGCCACGACGAGGGAACGAGGGGCAAGCGGGCCCAGGTCATCCCGCTCACCCACGAAGTCCGCCGGCTCGTTGACCGGCTGAAGATAAAGATGTCCAACGCCTGCACCGGGCTCGGCGTTACGGTGAGTAGTCCGCAAAGCAGGGCGAGCACGAAGTGGTTCCAGCCGAGCCACCCGGGCAGCATGCCGGTAAGCGCGGCGAGCTTGATGTCGCCACCTCCGACCTGGCGGGTGATCAGGGCGAGCGCCAGGAAGAAGAGCGCCGCGGCTGTCGCTGCAATGGCCGCGCGCCCCACCGGTGCGAAGTCATTGAGGTGCCAGCTTGCCGCGGTCAGAAGCGCCGCGGTCACCGCTATGGCAGGCAGCGTGAGTTTGTCGGGTAGGCGATGCTCTGCCAGGTCGGTGGCGGCCAGCGGCGGTCCGGCCGCGCACAGGCAGCAGGCGGCGGGCAGTGGTGCTGTCCAGCCGATTCGCGCGTACACCAGCGCCGAAGCGGTGACGGCGGACAGCGCGATGACCAGGGTCCGTATCGGCCGGCGCGGCCCCGCATCGCTCACAGTTAACGTGTCGCCTTGCTCTTGGTCGCTCGCCGCGTCAGCGCGCGAAGGATGGACGCGTTCCGTGGCGACCTTGAGGGACAGCCTCAGCCTGCGCCTACGGATCGTTACGTCAGTCGATGGCAAGCCGACTCCGGAGCGCAGGGCCGCGTGGCGGCCCGAGCACCGCAGCCGGCGCGGCAGCTGGGCTTCATCAGGGCCTGGCAGTACCGCTGGAGTCCGTCTCTCGCGCAGGATCGCTTTTCCTGGCAATGTATGTACAATATGATGTACATCTGGAGGCGAGCCATGAAGGTCATATCGATGTCGGAG
>JASHTT010000135.1 GCA_030040415.1 Streptosporangiaceae bacterium
ACCCTCGTGCCGGAGCGGCCGGACACCTCGGCGACGATCCGGGATACGTCGTCCGGCAGGGTGCCGCCGTTGGTGTCGCACAGCACCAGGGTGTCCGCCCCGGCGTCGGCCGCGGCCGCGAGCACGTCGAGCGCGTAGCCGCGGTCGGCGGCGTAGCCGTCGAAGAAATGCTCGGCGTCGAATACGACCCTGCGCCCTGCTGCCGCCATGTAGGCGACGGAGTCGGCCACCATCGCGAGGTTCTCCGCCCTTGTGGTCCGGAGCGCCTCGTCTACGTGCAGCGTCCAGGCCTTGCCGACCAGCGTGACGATCGGGGTCTCCGCCGCCAGCAGCGCGGCCAATGAGGCGTCATCCTCGACGGTCCGGCCAGGCAGCCGGGTCGCGCCAAACGCCGCCAGCGTGGCGTGCCTGAACTTCATCTGCTTGGCCCGCTCGAAAAACTCGGCGTCCTTGGGGTTGGAGCCGGGCCAGCCACCCTCGATCACGTCCACGCCGAGCCCGTCGAGTGCCGTGGCAACCCGCAGCTTGTCGGCGACCGTGAGGTCAAGCCCGACCTGCTGCGACCCATCCCGCAGTGTCGTGTCGTAGATCTCTACCTTGTTAGCCCGGGGGGCGACCCCCGGAGCCCCCGCTGTGTCAGCCCGGGGGGCGACCCCCGGAGCCCCCGCTGTGTCAGCCCGCGGGCCGACGCCCGTCTCGGCGGTCATCAGTCACCCTCGCTGAGTTCGGTCAGCAGTGCCTTTTCCCACTCGCTCGTGCTGGCCGGAACGCCGTCGACGAGTACCGCGTCCACCGCCGCGTCCAGGTCCGCGGCCGCAGCGTCCTCGCCGAGGTGGGCCAGCATGAGTGCGGCGGACAGCACGGCCCCGGCGGGGTTGGCCAGGCCCTTGCCCGCGATGTCCGGTGCGGAACCGTGCACCGGCTCGAACACCGACGGCCCGGTCCTGTCCGGATTCAGGTTGCCGCTCGGCGAGTAGCCGAGACCGCCGGTCAGCGCCGCGCCGAGATCGGAGAGGATGTCGCCGAACAGGTTGTCGGTGACGATCACGTCGAACCGCTTCGGGTCGTCGACCATCCACAGGCACGCCGCGTCCACGTGCGCGTAGCTCAGTTCGACCCCGGCCTCGGCGGCGACCTGCATGGCGATCCGCTGCCAGAGGTCACCGGCGTGCGTGAGCACGTTGGTCTTGTGCACCAGGGTCAGCCGCCCGGACCTGGCGGTGGCCAGCGACGCCGCGTACTGCACGCAACGCCGCACCCCCGCCCAGGTGTTCAGCGATTCCTCGGTGGCGGTCTCGAACTCGGTGCCCTTGTGCACGATGCCGCCGGCCCCCGCGTACAGACCCTCGGTGTTCTCCCGGACTATCACGAAGTCGAGATCTTCCAGCCGGTGCTTGGCCACCGCGCCGCCAACCCCCGGCCGCAGCTTGGACGGCCGCAGGTTCACGTACAGGTCAAGCTCGAACCGCAGCCGCAGCAGCAGGCCACGCTCGAGCACGCCCGGCGGCACGTCCGGGGCGCCCACCGCGCCGAGCAGGATCGCGTCGGACTGGCGCAGTTCATCCAGCACCGCGTCCGGCAGCACCTCCCCGGTCTGCAGGTAGTGCCTGCCGCCGAGCGTGCACGGCCGCCAGTCAACGGCGAAGCCGTGCCGGCCAGCGGCCGCATCCACGCACGCGCGCGCCACCTCGGTGACCTCCGGCCCTACCCCGTCGCCCGGCAGGTGGGTCACGACGTGGGTTACGCCTGAGCCATCCCCCATTACTCGTCCATCTCCTTCGCCGCCGAGCCGAGCCAGCTCATCATGTTCCGCAGCGGCTTGCCGACCTGCTCGACCTGGGCGGTCCTCGCCTCGGCGCGGAGCCGCTCGAAGTTAGGCCGGCCTGCGTCGTCCTCGGCCACCCACTCCCGCGCGAACTCGCCCGACTGGATGTCCGCGAGCAGCTTGGCCATGGCCGCACGGGTCGGCTCGGCGATGACCCGCGGTCCGCGGGTCAGATCGCCGTACTCAGCCGTGTCACTGACCGAGTACCGCATCCACGACTCGCCGCCCTCGTACATCAGGTCGACGATGAGCTTGAGCTCGTGCAGGCACTCGAAGTAGGCGACCTCAGGCTGGTAGCCGGCCTGCACTAGGGTCTCGAACCCGGCGTTGACCAGCGCGGTCACGCCTCCGCAGAGCACAGCCTGCTCACCGAACAGGTCGCTCTCTGTCTCTTCCTTGAAGGTGGTGACCAGGGCACCAGCCTTCGTGCCGCCGATCGCCGCCGCGTACGACTTCGCCAGGTCCCACGCCTTGCCGGTGGCGTCCTGCTCGACGGCGATGAGCACCGGGGTGCCGTGGCCTTCCTCGTACTGCCGCCGGACCAGGTGACCCGGTGCCTTCGGCGCGACCATCGCGACATCCACCGTGTCCGGCGGCGTGATGTAACCAAAGTGAATGTTGAAGCCGTGCGCGAAGAACAGCGCGTCGCCGGCCTTCAGGTGCGGCTCGATCGCTTCCGCGTACAGCTTGCGCTGCGTCGTGTCCGGCGTGAGCACCATGATCACGTCAGCCCACGCGCTGGCCTGCTCCGGGGTGGTCACCTCCAGCCCGGC
>JASHTT010000136.1 GCA_030040415.1 Streptosporangiaceae bacterium
GCGCACCAGCGGGAAGTTCGTGTTGTCCTGCACGTCGTCACCGTAGGCAGCACCCTGCGATAGCCCGGCAAGCTGGATGCCGGACAGGCTGCCCGTCTTCCCGGGCGTCAGGGTCGTGCCGCTGATCGAGGTGATCTCCGGGGCCCATGCGGGGTTGGCCCTGCCGCCCGCGGTGTAGACGAGCATCTGGAGGCTGCCGTCGTCGAACAGCACCTGACCGTTCGGCAGAGCCAGCAGTCGCGTGTAGTACGTGGAGTCGTTGGCCGCGTTCGGGACATCCGGGACCGCGCTGATCGTGTTCGAGCGGGCGTTGTAGAGGAAGAACGCGAGCGGCGCGTTGTAGACGCAGGGACTGGCATCGAAGAGCACGTTCCCGTCGGGCAGGATCGACCCGGGCCCGTCCGCGCTGTCGTACTGCTTGCCGCCGATCGTGGGGATCAACGGGCCGTTGACCCAATTGCCCGTGGCGTAGTCATACAGCGCTGTGGGTGCAGGGGCATCCGTGGTGCAGGCCGCGGGCGCGATATCGCTGGACGTCCCCGCACCGACCACGAACGTGTTACCGCCGGGCAGCACGACCTGCGGCCCGATCTCGACCGCGGGAGTGTTGATCGGGGAGTTCACTGTGTTGCCCGCAAACGACCAGCTCAGGCTCCTCGGGGTGAACAGCTCAGTGGTGGGGTCTAGCCAGGTGTCGATGGTCAGCAGCTGACCACTGGGCTCGAGGTTCCAGCCTTCCTCGTCGTTGGGGTCGTTCTTGCCCTCGCCCGGTATCACCAGCCAGTTCAGGCCGGTTTCGTTGAAGATCGCCTCATCCGAAGCGAGGTCGGGGTTCGCGGACAGGCAGTCCTGGCACGCCTGGGCCAACAGATAGGTCCCGTTCGCGAGCACGTCGCTCTGGGCGTCGCCGATGTTCGTCCAGCCGGTAGGCGGGGCAACTGACTGCCACTTGTTAGTGATCGGGTTGTAGATAGCACCCTTGTCGCTCCATACCGGGTTTCCGCCGAGGTACTCACCGCCCTCGACGATCATGCGACCGTCCGGCAGTATCGCCGAGGCGAAGTACAGCGGGTCATACCCCCCGGGCATCGACGCGATCTTGGTCCAGGTCCCGTCCACATAGCTGCCCTTGGCGTTCGGCGTGAGCTTGTACCAGGCGGTGGTGCCACCCGACGGCGGTTCGGAGTGCACGAGCACCGTCCCGTTGCTGGCCAGCAACATCGTGCCCGGATAAAACGGAGGCGCGTTCTTGAGCGCTTGCCATGGCGACTTCTGCCCTGGAGTGAGGTCAGGCGCTACCTTGGCAGGCTTCGCGCGCCCGACCGGCGGGCCAATAATGGGGTGCAGGCCAGCGAATGACGCCCCGTGACGGTGTGTCGCGTGATGCCCTCCGGCAGCCGCGGCGGCATACCCGGGCACCAGCATGGCGAGGGCAACGGTCGGTACGGCTATGCCGACTCCGACGCGGAACCGACGGCTCAACTTGGTCAAAGTTCCTCCAATCAGGCTGCCTGCCGGACAAGGCGGCCGTCACCACGCGGGACCGGAATTGTGGTCCACGGCGATCGTCGTTGTGCCCCGCAGGCTGCCTTTCGCCCAACCGTTGCGGGTTAGCCTTTCAGACTTTGGCCGGGTCAGCCACTATGCGGGCCGATCATCGCGGGCTCCTTGCCGACGGCTGTGCGACAATACGAGCCATCTGCCATCTCATGCCTGCTGAGGCCGTCATGGATACCCGGTTCATCGGTCGCGGTGTCGCGTTGGCGTTCACGATCCTGCTGCTGGCGGGGGCTAGCGGCGAGGCGGCAGCCGCGCCGGCGCCGATAGGCCCGCAGCAGCATTTTGCCGGCCTGGTCAACGGCAAGCAGGGCAGCGTGACGGTGCAGGTTGTGTGCCCCGGGCCAGCGGGCAAACATCGCACTGGCCCGGTGCGGAGCGGCCAGACCATGGCGGTGGCTGCGGAAGCTGACGGGCACGGCGACACCGGCGTGTTCAGCCAGGTCTACGCCTGGTTTCAGCCAGTCCCGTCCGGGGCCAAGCCGGTGATGCTGAGCTTCAGCCAGTACGGCGTCCGGCAGCGCATTCCGCATTCGGTACTCGTGCCGTGCGGCGGGACCGGGCAAGCGGTATTCAGTTCATGCCCGTACCTGGCGCCGTGCGCTGTCGGGTTCATCCCGGACGCACTGAAGGTGACGTTCCAGAACATAGCCGCGAGCCACTCCCGTAGCCGACCTTGATCTTCATGATCAGATCGTGATCGGCAGGCTGTCAGGCATGCAGATGCTCGTTACCAGTGCCAGCGGGCCTAACGGCAACGGCTATGGCTCGTTGCTCAGGTTCGGCGACGATGGCCAGTTTCTCGGGCCATTCAGCGACGATCCGCGAATCGCTGATCCACGCGGTTTGTCTGCCGATCCGTCGGCTGCGCTGGTGTACCTGAACAGCGGCGACGACCGGGTGCTGGCGCTTGATCACCAGGCAGTGGTTGTCCGCGACTCAGGGCAGATACCGGGACTCGACCCCGGCGGCGGCCTGTTCGGCCCCGACGGCCGCTATTACCTTGGCCTGCGCAGCCGGCGGACGGTAGCGGCGATGCCTGCGGCACTGGACGGGGAACCCGAGAGCCTGCTGCCCGATGGCGTAGTCCCGTACCCGCGCGGGTTCGGGTTCGGCCGCGAAGGCCAGCTCTTCCTGGCGTCCGGCGCGCAGCCCTCGGGCGCGGGCGACAACACCGTCCTTGTGTTCGACCGCCCGGGAAGCCCGGGCGGTGCGCTGGTCACCGACCCCGAGTTGAGCCCTCTTGACCTGACGATCGCGCCGAACGGGAACATCCTGGTCTCGAGCGAGTGGCCATTCGGCGCTGCCGATGCCGTGACGACCGTGCGCGAATACGATCCGGCCACGGGCCAGCTCCTGCGTGTCCTCATGCCAGACCGCTCGACCGGGTTCCGCCGGCCTCGCGGACTGCGGTTCGGGCCGGGCGGGCGGCTGTACTGCACGGGCCAGGACCACGTCGTTGCGTTCGACTTCGCGACTGGCAGCTTCGCCGGCGCCGTCGTGCAGTTCACCCGCCTGCACGGTCAGGCGCTGGTATTCATCCCGGAGCCCACCTGACGCTGAGCCGGACGGCGGCGCCGCGCCGGTGCGATGATGCAGTCGTGGCCGATCTGTACCGCGACCAGCGGATTACCTGTACCGAAGACGCCATCGTCATCCAGGGGTACTACCTGTGGGGACCCAAGACCATCCGCTACGGCCAGATCCGGGCCGCCCAGCGCGTTAATCTCACCGCGACCCGCGGCAAGCCGCGGATCTGGGGCACCGCGAACCCGCAGTACTGGGCCAGCCTCGACCCGTCCAGGCCACGCAAGGAGTTCGCGCTGATTCTCGACCTGGGCAGCCGGGTGAAGCCGTTTATCACTCCCGACGACGTGCCGCGGGTCGAGGAGATCATCAGACAGCGGGCCGGCCTGGCAGAGATCCCGTTTACCGGAACGGCGCCGTTCATCTGACCGGCCCCGCGCCG
>JASHTT010000137.1 GCA_030040415.1 Streptosporangiaceae bacterium
GCCGGAGGCGCAAGCGCTCACCGTTGTGTGCACACCGGCCCGGGCGCCAAGCTCGATCGCGACCCAGCCGGCCGCGCCGTTCGGCATCAGCATCGGCACCGTGAACGGAGACAGCCGCTGCCAGCCCTTCTCCTTGAGCGTGTCATACGCTGACAGAGTGGAGGAGACCCCGCCGATGCCACTGGAGATCACCACGCCGAGTCGTTCCGGCGCGACTTGCGGCTTTCCCGCGTCGGACCACGCCTCGCGGGCGGCCACCAGCGCGAACTGCTCGCACCGGTCGAGCCTGCGGGCCTGCACCCGGTCGAGCACAGTTGCCGGGTCGACCGCGGCCCAGGCGGCGATCCTGGCGGGTAGTTCAGCGGCCCAGTCCTCGGTCAGCTGCTGCACCCCGCTGCGTCCGGCCAGCAGTGCCTCCCACGTGCTAGGCACGTCGGCTCCGACCGGGGTGATCGCGCCGACCCCGGTAACGACGACTCGCGTCCGGTCTGTGCCCACTGTCTTGTGCTCCTCGAGGTTGACTGTGCTGCCGCGGCCTGACTAACGGGCGGCGAGCATCCGGTGACGCTTCGAGTTGGCCATGATCCGCGAGCAGCCAGCCGAGGCGGCCGGATGGAGGTGACGCGGCGCCGGATGATCAACGGCGCCGCGTGCCCGGCTCCCGTCGGTATCGCCTGGTCAGGCCGACACGTCAGCGCGCATAACGTAGTTCACGACGTCCTGGACGGTCTTGAGGTCCTTGAGCTGCTCGTCCGGGATCTCGACGCCGAACTTGTCCTGAGCGGCGACCGCGATCTCGACCATCGAGAGAGAGTCGATGTCGAGGTCGTCGACGAACGTCTTGTCCGGCGTTACCTGGTCAGCGGGCACGCCCGCGACCTCATCGATGATCTCACCGAGACCTGCCAGGATTTCCTGCTCCGTCATGGCCATGAGTATTCCGATCTCCTTGTGCGTTTCCGACGTGGTGGCTTGCCCCGCACGGGGCGGGGTCAGGGTACCTTGATCACCTGGGCGGCATAGCAAATGCCTGCACCGAAACCGATCAGCAGCGCCAGGGATCCGGACTGGAGCTGGCCGCGCTCGATCATCCGGGACAGGGCCAGCGGGATCGACGCCGACGAGGTGTTGCCCGCGGTCACGATGTCGTCGGCGACCAGCGCCTGCGGTGCACCGACCCGGCGCGCGATGGCCTCGATGATGCGCAGGTTCGCCTGATGCGGGACGAACGCCGCCAGGTCTGCCGGGTCCACCCCGGCGAGCTCGCAGGCCTGCCTGGCGACCGGCGCTAGCGCCGTGGTCGCCCAGCGGAACACCGCTTGGCCTTCCTGGAAGATGAACGAGTCCCGGTCTTTGATGTAGATCTTGTCGGCCATGTCGCCAGCACTGCCCCACACAACAGGACCTATGCCCGCCTTGTCTTCCGCCTCCGCGACCGGGCTGACCACCGCTGCCCCGGCACCGTCGGCGAAGATGATGCACGTGGACCTGTCGGTCCAGTCGACCCACTGCGACAGCTTCTCGGCACCTATGACCAGCACGTTCCGCGCCGAGCCCGCCCGGACCGCGTCAGACGCGCTGGCCAGCGCGTAGCAGAAGCCGGCGCACGCGGCGTTCATGTCGTAGGCGCCGGGTGCATCGATGCCGAGCCGCCGCGCGGTCTGCGCAGCCGTGTTAGGGATCTGCACCTCTGGCGTACAGGTGGCAACGATCACCAGGTCGATGTCCGCCGGAGACAGTCCGCTGGCGGCGAGCGCCTTGCCGCCTGCCTGCACAGCCATGTCGGCGACCGTCTCGTCCGGCCCGGCGATCCGCCGGCTCGCGATGCCAACCCTGCTGCGGATCCACTCATCGTTGGTGTCGACAGTCGCCGCGAGCTCGTCGTTCGTTACGACCCGGGCTGGCTGATAGCCGCCGAAGGCCAGCACTCGTGCGCCGGTCGTGCCGCTGGTGAGTCGCATGGGCTAGCTCGTTCCCTTCCTGGTTGTGCAGCCGGTGGTGGCCATATCGTGTTATCGCTGCTCGGCCGGCTCAGGCTGCAGCCGCACGAGCGGCTGGCCGGCGCTTACCGGATCCCCGTCCTCGACAAGCCACTCCAGCACCGTCGCCGGGAAGGCGGCCGAGACAGCGTGACTGCCGCCGCGGATCTCGACGTGGCCGAGGTCGGTATCCGCACGGACGGCCGCGCCGGGTGCTGCGGCGTCGGTCTGATCGGCCGGGGCGCGGAACGTGCCGGCCAGCGGCGCGACGAGCAGGCGCCATTCTGGTGCGTGACTGTCGGGATGGCTGTCTGCGTGCTCGGCCAGCAGCGACCGGACGCCGTCCAGGTCGGCGGGCGTCTTCAGGGCGATGGTCTGGACGCCAGGCATCGCACGGCGCGCGATACCAGTCAGCGTGCCCGCTGGCGGCAGCTCGACCAGCGCCGTGACGCCGAGCCGCGTCATCGTCTGCATGCACTTGTCCCACCGGACCGGCGCACTGACCTGGTTCACGATGCGCTCGAGCCAGTCCTTGCCGGACCGGACAACGGAGCCGTCAAGGTTGGACAGCAGCGGCCGGACCGGATCGCGCGTCGGCACCGCCTGCGCGGCCTCGCGGAGTGCATCGACGGCAGGCGCCATGTGCTTTGTATGGAACGCGCCGGCCACCGACAGCGGCCGCAGCCGGGCCCCGGCCGGAGGGTCGGCGGCGAACGCCGCCAGTTCGGCCAGCGTGCCAGCCGCGACTATCTGGCCGGCTCCGTTGACGTTCGCAGGAGTCAGGCCGGCCGCCTCGATCGCGGCGAGGACCGCGTCCTGGTCGCCGCCCAGCACCGCGGTCATGCTGGTGGGCTCGGCTGCCGCAGCCGCCGCCATGCCCTCCGCCCTGACCCGGACCAGCCGCATGGCGTCCCCGGCCGTGATCACACCGGCGATGACCCCGGCGGCGAGTTCGCCGACGCTGTGCCCGGCGACCGCGACGGACTGCGTCCCGAGCCCCGAGACACCGGATGCGATCTGCTCCGTGGTTGCGATCGCGGCCGCCACCAGGAGGGGCTGGGCGATGGCCGTATCACGGATCTCGTCGGCGTCCGCTGTCGTGCCGCACCGGACAAGGTCATATCCCGCTAGCTCCGACCAGGCTTCCAGTCGGGCGGCGAAACCGGGAATCTCTAGCCAGGGAGCGAGGAAGCCGGGGGCCTGAGCGCCCTGGCCGGGCGCCGCGATAAGCAGCATTGCTTTAGCCTGCACTGTAGGAGTCCGCCATACCAATACCGAAGCAAACGAAGTTTCCCCCGAACTTTATGTAGAGGGTCTACAAGTCATGTTCGCTTGTGCGCCAGGCGTCCCAGAACTACCGCTGTCCACAGTGTGTAGCCTCCCCGGCCGTCGGCCGGGACTATCCCGGTCAGCTCGGTGACCCTGCGCAGCCGGTAGCGGACGGTGTTGGGATGGACGAACAGCAGCCTGGCTGTGGCTTCGAGTGAATTGCCCTGCTCTAGGTAGGTCATGACCGTGTCGAGGAGCGCGCTGCCGCCGCTGAGCAGCGGCTCGTACACCTCTGCGAGGAGGCTGGCCCGCGCCGACTCATCGCCGTCCAGCACCCGCTCGGGCAGCAGGTCGCTAGCCAGCACGGGCCGCGGGGCTTCGGGCCAGCCGCTCGCCGCGCGCAACCCGGCGAGTGCCGCCGCAGCCGAGGTCACCGCGGCCTGGAGGTCGGGCACGGACGGGCCCACGATGACAGGCCCGGGCCCGAACCGCCCGGCGAAGCGGTGCGCCGCGTCGAGCGGGTCGTCACCACCGCCGATCACCAGCAGGATCCGCTGGCCATGGACGCCGGCAAGCAGGTCGAGCCGGGCCCGCCGGGCCAGGCTGCGGAACTCGTCGATGAGGCTCTCCTGGTCGCTGCCGTCGTTCGTGCCGACAATCACCGTCACGGGGCTGAACGACCAGTTCAGGGCCGACGCCCAGGACTGCAGGCTCTCGTCGACCTCGCCC
>JASHTT010000138.1 GCA_030040415.1 Streptosporangiaceae bacterium
CGAAATGCGGCCCCGGAGATACCACCCGGCCCTGACCAAGGCGTAGTAGCCTAAACGGGTGTTTCGGGAATGTCGCAGCAGGCGGCGCTAACGTGATGGCAGTGCTGACGAGGACAGCACCGCTGGCGTAACAGCAGCGCCAACCTGATAACCGTGCCAACGTGACGACCGCGCTGAAACGCCGGGGGGGCGCTCTCCCGACGTTTTTCATAATCGGCGCCGCCCGGTCAGGGACCACGAGTCTGCACTATTACCTTTCGCTGCACCCCGAGATCAGTATGTCGGCTGAAAAGGAACCGCACTTCTTCGCCGGCCCGGCCGGGGACCTCCCCTTCGGCTCGCCGCGCGTCGCGAGCCTGGCCGACTACCGGGCGCTCTTCGACCCGAGCGTGCGGGTCCGCGGCGAGGCATCGCCCAGCTATTCGGCTTACCCGCGGCGCGTCGGCGTGCCCGATCGCATCCGCGCCGCGGTGCCGGAAGCCCGGATGATCTATCTGGTGCGGGATCCGATCGACAGGACGGTGTCGCATTACCGGCACCGGGTGGCCACCGAAGGCGAGCGCCGCGACATCGCGACAGCACTCGGTGACTTCGAGCCGGCGAACATCTACCTGTGTGCCAGCCGCTACGCAACCCAGCTCGAGCAATACCTGGCGTGCTTCCCGGCCGATCGCATCCTGGTTATAGAGCAGGGTGAGCTGCGGCGGTTGCGCGCGCGGACACTGCACCGCATATTTGACTTCCTCGGCGTCGCCGCGGATTTCTCCTCGCCCGATTTCGCCCGGGAATACCGCGGCAGCGACGCTAATCGGCGTTTTCCTGCCTGGTATCGCGCCGCCCTGGATCTCGGCGCGAGGACGCCACTCTCGCTGCTGCCGCCGGCGGCACGGCGTGGGCTGCGCGCCCGCGTCGAGC
This sequence comes from Streptosporangiaceae bacterium, assembly GCA_030040415.1. Classification (GTDB taxonomy): domain Bacteria; phylum Actinomycetota; class Actinomycetes; order Streptosporangiales; family Streptosporangiaceae; genus JAJYUU01. The sequence goes on from JASHTT010000138.1 coordinate 916, forward strand.
GGGCGACACTGCCGGTCCTGCCCGACGTCGCGCTGGACAGCCGGCTCCGCGACAGGCTCGCCGACCTGCTCGGCCCGGAAGCAGAGCGGTTCAGGAAGCTCACCGGACTCGACACGCCGACGTGGAACCTATGAGACGGCCGACACCCAGAACCCACGCGGCAGGCGCACTAGCCGCGAGCCTGCTCACCGTCAGCCTCCTCGCCGGCTGCGCCGCTGCCCCGGCAGCCCCGGCAGCCCCGGGGGCCCCGGCGGCTCCGGTGAAGCAGGTCAGGCACGCCCGGCTGCAAGTGGGCATCGCGTACGGCGACGTGCTGCCGTTCCTGTCCGGCTCGGGGCTGGCCGCCGAGCTGGACGACGCCAACTACGTCGGCGCCACCTGGATCCGCGCCGACCTGGCCTGGGACGACGTTCAGCCCACGCCGGGCAAGTACTCCTGGACCCGGTTCGACAAGGTGGTGAGCGCGGCGCGTGCCCGGCACCTGAACGTGCTGGCCCTGCTGGCCTACACGCCCGCGTTTGCCCGGCCCCGCGGCTGCGACACCGACAAGTGCGGCCCGGCCAATCCAGCCGCCTTTGCCGCGTTCGCGGCCGCCGCCGTGCGCCGCTACGCGCCGATGGGCGTGCACGACTGGGAGATCTGGAACGAGCCGAACTCCAGCAACTTCTGGCAGCCGAGCCCAGACCCGGCTGCCTACGCGAGGCTGGTCTCGCTGACCGCCGCGGCCATCCGGTCGGTGCAGCCGAAGGCCACCATCGTGCTCGGCAGCATGGCGGCCGGCAAGCTGACCGGGATCGGCATCCCGGCCTTGCGGTTCCTGCAGCAGCTTTGCGCGCTAGGCGTGAACAAGCTCGTGAACGCCATCGGCTGGCATCCGTACTCGTACCCGCTGCTGCCTAATTCGCCGAACGTGCACAACCCGTGGAACCTCATCTCGGCGGACTCCCCCAGCTTCGAGTCCATCCTGGCCAAGGCGGGTACCCCGAACCTGCCGGTGTGGATCACCGAGTACGGCGCTCCCACCGGCGGACCGGGGCGGCCGGCCAGCAGCCCGCATCACGCCAAGGGCGTCTTCCCCGCCTGGGTCACGCCGGCCTTCCAAGCTCGACTGGCCTGGGTCGCCGTGGCGACCGCGGAGGCCAATCCCGACATCGGCGCGTTCTTCTGGTACACCGACCGCGACACGCCGGGCCCGGCCGACCAGCGCATCAACTTCTTCGGCCTCAGGACGGTCAGCGGGCAGCCAAAGCCTGCCCTGACCGAGTTCCGCGACGCCGTCCGGCGGCTGCCTCGGTGACCATTCGCAACACGGCGTCTGTCTTGCGCGCCTGAGCAGACCAGGTGTAGTCGGCCTCGACCAGTTCGCGGCCTGCTCGGCCCATCCGCTCGGCCAGCGCGGCATCGGCCAGCAGCAGGTCGAGCGCTTCGGCAAGCGCGCCGATGTCTCCGATGTCGAAAATGATGCCCCGCTCGCGCTCTCCGACCAGCCCGGGCACCGCGCCGACCCGGCTGCCCACCACCGGCAGCCGGCTAGCCATCGCCTCCAGCACGACGAGCGGGAAGTTGTCGTTGTGGCTCGGCAGCACCAGCATCCTGGCCGACCGGTACATCTCGGCCAGCTCGGCGCCTTGCAGGAAGCCAGCGAAGCGGACCTGGCGCGCCAGGCCCTTCGCGACGGCCGCGCGCTCGAGTTCCGGCCGGTTGTCGCCGTCGCCCACGACGACCAGCTCCGCATCGGGATGCTTCGCGGCCACCGTGGTCATGGCCGCCAGCAGGTCAGGCAGTCCCTTGTGGGCTGAGCCGGCCCGCATGTCGCCGACGAACAGCATCCGGGCCGGGCGCGGCCCCGCCGGTCCGGAGAAATGGGACGCGTCCACCCCGGGCGGGATGATGGTTGTCTTGCTGTCCTCGAACCGCCCGCGGTGCATCGCGCTGACGAAGCTCGACGAGGAGATCACGTGCGCCGAACGCCGCGCCACCAGCTTGAGCACGACGTGCTCGTAGACGAAGTTGGCCTGGTCGAACGGGAACCTGCCCTTGGCGAGCGAGCCGAGGTGGTACGTCAGCACGTATGGGACCCCCCGAGCGGCGTAGCAGGCAACCTCCGCCATGCCGGGGACGGGTGAATGGGCGTAGATCACGTCAGGCCGCTCGGCCTTGATGATCCGGCGGAGCTGACCCAGCCAGCCGTGGTGCAGCGGCGTGTTGGAGAACATGAATGCCGTCGGCAGCAGGTAGGTGGTGATTCCGTCGAGTTCGGTCCTGGTCACCGAACGCGTCGGGCTGCCGGACGAGACGAACGTGACGTGCCAGCCGTGCTCGTGCTCGAGCGCCCTGCCTATCGCGACCGCGTAACGCTCAAGCCCGCCGCCGGCCGGCGGCAGGTAGGGGGTCACCACCAGAACACGACGGCCGGTCATCACGTACCCACCTCGCGAGCAGCCGTGTCGGTGCCCCAGCCCAGCAGCGCGCGGCGGCGCCAGAGCACGGCGCCGGCGATCGCGGCCGCGACGACGTTACCGATGTCCCACGCCAGTCCGACGAACACCAGCCCGGACCTCGCCCACCACACGGCCAGGCCGCAGATGACGCCTGCGTAGGCGACGTTCGACCCGATGAGGGCCGGCAACTGCTTGGTCACCCGCAGCAGCGTGACCGCCCAGGTGCACGCCGCGACCGGCAGCACGCCGAGGGACAGCACGATCAGCGTGGCGGTGGCGTGCCGGCTGTACTGCGCCCCGAAGACCAGCAGCAGCGCCGGCGCGATCGCGGCAACCAGCAGGCCAGCGGGGATCGCGGCCGCCGCGAGCAGTCGCGCCGAGCGTTTCACTAGCACCCGGCGGGCCGTGTCACCGTGCGCTCCCTCGGCGAACAGCGCCTGAGACGTCGAGTACGAGATGGCATTCAGCAGGTTCGCGATCGCGAAGGCGATGTAGTAATACGCCGCGGGCTTGGCGCCAAGTTCGTCGATGACCGCGATCGGCAGCACCAGGGTGGGCAGCAGGTTGAGCAGGTTCGCCACGTAGTTGGCCGTCGAGAAGTCGAGAGCCTGCCGGACCAGCGGCAGGTTCAGCCGCAGCCGGGGCTGGTAGCCGAGCACCAGCACGATGAGCACGAGGCTGACGACGACGTCGAACGCGGAGGCGAAGCCCGTGGCGGCGAAGATGCCGTACGCGCCGATGCTGACCATGGCCAGCGGCAGGACCAGCTTGGTCACGCCCTGCACGAAGCCGTCGACGAGCAGGTTGTACTTCGCCTGCCGGCGAGCGATGAAGACCGCGTCGGTGAACAGCACGAGCGCGGTCATGGTGACGAAGAAGATGAAGCCGATCGTCTCGAGCGGGGAGTGCCGCACGAACGCAAGCCGCGGCGCGATGGACGGGAGCACCAGCACGTATCCGGCGCCGAGCACGACCGACACGGCAGTGCACAGCACAAGGCCGTTGTTCATCCAGCTGTCCGGATGGCTCGCCTTCGGCAGGTAGTGAATGACCGAGCTGTTGAAGCCGAGCAGGCTCAGGTAGGCGAGCAGGATCGAGGCGGAGATGAGCGCCGTCGCCTCGCCCACCTGGCCGGCCGGGAACAGCCGGGCGCACAGCAGCCAGAACGCCATGCCCAGGACCCCCTGGGTGGCGGTGGCGGCAAGCAGGAAGAACGAGTTCTTGACGAGGTCGTCGTGACGAAGCTGGCCCCAGCGGTCGCCGATCCGGTGGCGGACACCAGAAGGTGCCAGCACCCGCACGGCGGGCGGCGCACCCTCATCGGTCCGCATGGCCGGCCTTGACAAACTGGAGCAGGAAGTACGCGAGTGCCGATACGACGAAGCACGCCAGGCCGAAGTCTTCCTCGTGCGGCCAGCTAGCCAGGTGCGTGAGCTGCAGGTGCAGGGTGCGCGGATGACTGATCGCGTTCCCTGCTATGTAGGCCCAGCCAACGAACCCGTAGAGGGCGAGGGTCATCAGCAGCCGCTCGGCTACCTTCCCGGACTTCGGCGGCTTCATCGCGCGGCCTTGCCCGCCGGGCGGCGGTCTAGCAGCCCGAGCACGAGGTAGGCGACGGCGGAGACGGCGAAGCAGATCATGCCGAAGTCGTCCCTGCGCACCGGCACGCCCGGCCAGATGTGGTGACCCAGCTCAGCTGGCTTGAACACGCCGGTCAGGGCCACGTAGGCGAAGACCGCCAGCGCGTACAGCCAGACGGTGCGCAGCAGGGCAGTCAGCACGCGCATCACCGGAAGATCTCGGCCCCGCCGTCGGCGAACAGCAGGTCCTTCGTGTGCAGCAGGTAGCTGGTCGGGTAGCGGTAGGTGACCAGGTTGCCCTTGTAGGACACGGTGGCCAGGTCGTCGCGCACCGTCGACCAGCTCAGGTACACGTAGCTCTTCTTGCGCAGCAGCGTCGGGTAGATGTCGTTGAGCACGTTGACGCCGTCATAGATCTTGAGCCGCTGGAACTCGAACTCGTCGGTCACCACCTCGGACTGAACCGACGTCTGGATCCTCGCCGGGATGTGGCGGCGCAGCCAGGTGATGGCGACGATTTCCTGGGTGTGCGGGTAGTAGATGTTGTAGTACAGGCCCGCGTTATCGAGCGAGAGCACCTGGTCGTAGCCGCCGAGAAGCTGCGGGATCAGGCCGGTCAGGTTGACGAAAAGGAACAGCGCGAGCGCGATGGCCAGGCGCTGCGCCCACCTGAGCCCGAGCCGGGAGAAGATCACGATGCTGCCGTAGGCAAGGACCGGACTGAAGATCAGCAAACCCTGCATGAAGGCACGCAGGATGCCGTAATCCTCCGACACGACGGGCACGATGACCTCGGCCACCAGCGCGAGCAGCGTCGCCACGGCGAACAGGTACGGCTCGCGCTTCATCCGGAACCTGGTACTTCGGGCGAACAGGATGGCGATCAGGCCGATGAGCACGAACAGTTGCAGCAGCTTGGCCGCCGCGCCGTGGATCAACGTGCTCACGTCTGTCACGTTGATGCCGATCCGGTCGAGATCCCGGCCCAGCGCCGTTGGCGGCGAACTGATGGTGACGGCCGTGGTCTTTGCCCGCACATCCAGGGCGGCCAGCGAGAAGTAGCCGGCCCGCTTGCCGGTCTCGGTGATCGTCTGCTGCCGGTACTCGTTCAGCAGTTCCTGGCTGCTCGGCTGGCTGAAGGAGAACAGGTTGTAGGCAACGTCGGAAGACTTGGCGCTGAAGCTGAAGCTCTGGCCGATGCTGGAAATGGCGCTCTGAGCTGTGCTCGTGATAGTCGAATCGGTCTGCGTGATCACCCCGATCCACAGCACGGCGCCGACCAGGAGCACGGCGACATTTGCCCAGCCGAAGACCGGCGGCGCGGCGCTGTCGCCGAGCTTTGCGGCCGGCAGCCGCAGCCGGCGCCCGGCGCGCGCGAGCCACGGCCCGAACCGGCGCAGCACGAACCTCAGCACCACCATGGCCAGCACGGTGGCTATGAACACCGCGGCCGACGAGTAGTGCGAGACGATCATGCCCAGCGAGAACGCCGCGATCCACAACTGCTTCTGGCGGCGGGGCATGCCGTCGTTGGTCAAGATCAGCAGCATCGCCAGGATGAACAGGAACGCGATCTCCTGCCGGTTCTCGAACGGCATGTCGTTGGAGAAGGTCGGGAAGCACAGCAGGTACGTGATGCCGATGAGCGCGACGGTCGGCGTGGTGAAGCGCAGCGACAGCCGGTAGACCAGCGGCACGGCCAGCGCGAACATCGACTGGTAGTAGGTCTTGAACACGTATGGGTCGTGGATCTTGGTGGCCTCCCACAGCATCGTGGGCAGGATCGTGATGCTCAGGCACGCGTTGTAGGCATCGCGGAACCGGGAGATCTCCCAGTTGCCGTTGGTCTTGGTCAGCTCGAAGACCCGGTACTCGCGCTGAATGTCGTGGCCCGTGGTGTACCAGCCGCGCATCGAGGTCATGAACAGCATGGCCATGCCGAGCGCGAACAGCACGAACGTGATGACGGCGGGGTCGAGCTTGTCCCGCCAGATGAACACCAGCACGAGCGTGACGAAGGTCAGCACCAGGCCGGTAGTCGCGACGCCGCTCCCCGCGTCGTTGTTCAGCCGGTTGGCACCGATCACCGCCAGCACGACAGCGGCGACCGCGAGCCGGGTGACGGTCTTCTCCTGGATGGTCAGCCGCACCGACCAGGGCATCCGGGCCGGGCGCCAGGCGATGCTCCGCCGCCGCCACCACAGCAGCGTGCCAACCATGACGTCACCGACGATAAGAACGGGAACGGGCCCGAGGGCGTCGGTGATTCCGAGCGGTGGCAGCACCGTGTTGATGACCAGACCAGCCCCCATGAGCAGCAGCAACACGGTGACCAAGCTGTAGCCAAGGCGCTCCACCGCCGAGCCAGCCCGCCAGTCCACTTTCGCCATGAGCAGCACCGTGGGCAGGCCGACGAGCAGGAAGAGGCCGAGCGCGGGGACGATGACAGGGAACCGCACGTCGGCGGCGATGCAGATGTTGGCAGCTGCCAGCACGCCGCCGAGCAGAGCAGGGCGCCACCAGGACCGCCGCTGCCTGTCCTGCTCTGCTGGCTGGCCGACCGGCGCCGCCTGGCTGGCGACCTGCGCGTCCGTCATCGTCCCACCCCGAGATAGAGCTCTTCGAGCTGCTCGAGCGAGCGCGTCCAGTCCGCGCCGGCGGCCCGAGCGGCACTCCGGGCCGCCAGCTTCCCGCGGGCCGCCGGGTCCGCGGCGAGCGTGTCGAGCGCGGCGGCCAGCGC
>JASHTT010000139.1 GCA_030040415.1 Streptosporangiaceae bacterium
GAGCTGTACGGGTTCTGGCCGGCTCATTCCGAGGGTGACGACATCGTCGTGGAGGCTGCGGTCGCCGGCCATGACATGGCCGGCGACCCCCGTGTTGCCGGCAAGGACCGCGCCGCCGGTGACCCCCGCGCCCTCCGTCTGCCGATGCTCCGCCAGCAGGCAGTGCGCACCGACGCCAGGCCGAACCGCTGCCTGGCCGACTACGTCGCGCCCGCCGGGGACCACATCGGCGCGTTCGCGGTGGCCGTCCACGGCGCGGCGGAACTCGCCGGGCGCTACGAGCAGCAGCGCGACGACTACCGGGCCATCTGCGTGAAGGCTCTGGCCGACAGGCTCGCGGAAGCGGCGGCCGAGCATGTCCATCTGCAGGCCCGCCGCGCCTGGTTCGAGCCGGACGCCGACCCTGCTGTCGAGGACCTGCACGCGGAGCGGTTCCGCGGCATCCGGCCCGCGTTCGGCTACCCGGCCTGCCCGGACCACTCCGAGAAGCGCCAGCTCGTCGCGCTGCTCGGCGCGGAACGGATCGGCGTGGGCCTGACCGAGTCATGCGCGATGACGCCGGCCGCCAGCGTGAGCGGCCTGCTGTTCGCGAACCCGGGATCGCGCTACTTCGCCGTCGGCCGGATCGGCAGGGACCAGGCCGAGGACTATGCCAGCCGCAAGGGCGTATCACTCGGCGAAGTGGAGTACTGGCTGCGCCCGAACCTGAGCTACGATCCCCAGCCCGCGCCAGCCTAGCTGGGCTCCCTCGTCCGGGCATCGAGCCTTGTTCTGCCTGCCATCCTGGGAGTAGCCTCCATACCGACTGCAGGCAAGTGGTGGGGGATTGCCGGCGGACCTGTCACATTCACGGGGATTAAGCCGACGTCCTGAGCTACCTTTGGCTTGCGCGCGGCGGACGCCTCCTAGCGTCAGACTCGAGGAGTTCGGGTGCGTCATCACCTCCGCGCAGGCTTGGTCTGCTCACTCGCCGCGGGAGCCGCAGCCGCTGTCGCAGTCGCCTCATTCGCGCTCCCCGCAGCGGCGAACTCCACAGCGGGAGCGTCCGCCGCTTCCGGCCGGACGAACTGGCTCACGCTCGTCAACGGCAACCAGCTGGCCGTCAGGACGTCACCGGCGGGCACGCCAGAGGTAGCCGTGCGCAGGACCAGCGGCGCAAGCAGCCTGCTCACCCTGAGACTGGGCAGCACGACCTACGAGGTCCCCGCCGACGCCCTGCCCTACCTCGGGCACGGCCTCGATCCCGATCTCTTCAGCCTGTCGAGCCTGCAGCGCGAGGAAAAGTCCGGCCGCCTGCCGGTCACGGTGAGCTACGGCGCCACACTGCCCGTCCTGCCGGGCGTTACGATCACGCGGGCCGCCCATGGCACCGCAAGCGGGTACCTGACCGCGGCGTCAGCCAAGGTCTTCGGCGCGGCTCTGGCCCGGCAGTTCCGCTCAGATCACGCGCGGGCGAGCTACGGGCAGGACGGCCTGTTCGCCGGCGGGGTGGACATCGCGCTGGCTGGCGTGCCAGCCATAACGGCGCCCGTCAGCCCGAGCTACACGATGCGCACGCTGACGGTGATAGGCCGAAACCAGCAGGGTCAGCGTGACAACGGCGACATCGTCATGGTCCTCAACGCCGCCAACTCGGAAATCTTCGGCGTCCTCTTCGAGGGCATGGGCTCCTTCTACAACGGCGTGGCCAAGTTCAGCGTCCCGGTCGGCACCTACTGGGCGATCGGCGATTTCTTCTCCTTCAGCAGGGACGGCGTCGCGTCCGAGCGCCTCACCGTGCTGCCGCAGTTCGAGGTGAAGTACGCCAAGACCGTGTATGTGAGCGAACGACTGTCCCGCAGCGAGATCACCATGGCGACCCCACGTCCGACGGTCGCGGCACAGGTCGGCATCCAATTCGTCCGTTACGGCATCAACTCTGTGTCATCTGCCTCCTGGTCGGACAGCGGGATCTCGCTCTGGGTCAACCACACCACGGCCAAGCCGACGTTGGGCAGGCTGCAGACCTATACGACGGCGATCTTGACGTCCCCGGCTAAGACCAAGGGCACCAAGTACCTCTACAACCTTGACTACCAGGGACCGAACGGCATCATCCCGCAGCAGCACTACGTCGTCACGCCGGCGGACGTCGCCACCGTCAACGAGAACTTCTACCAGGACGAGCGGTCGCTGGGCGGCTGGTACCTGTTTGGCGGCTACGCCAGCCAGCTTGCCATCCCGCTGTTCAGCACCGTTATGCCGCTCTACCTGCCCACCCGGGTGGTGCAGTACCTTTCGGCCGGTTCCGACATCGCCTGGCAGTTCGGGTACGTGTCGTCGGTCTACTCGTTCACCGGCGGGCAGACAGATGCGTTCCGCGTTCTTGTGGGCGGCTATCAGCTGACGGAGAACTGGAACGCCTACCCGTTGCATCCTCAGCCGGACGTTCAGTTGCTCACCGGCGCGCTCTCGGCGCTAGTGCCGGCGTATCCGTCAGCGTTCCGGACGGGCGACAGGCTCTACTTGGACGAGACACCCTTCAGTGACAACTACCCAGGCCACACCGGCGGCGGCTACTTCGGCGCCCCGGGCTCGGTGATGGTCGACAGCTACGCCGTCTACCAGAACGGCAGGCAGGTCGCGCACGGCAACCCGGCCCACGGCATCCCGGCTGTCCGGGTGAGCGCGCAACCATCGACCATCAGGTTCGTGCTGGACGCCGCCACCTGGGGAAGCCAGTATCCGCTGTCTCCGAGCACCAGCACCGTGTGGACGTGGCAGAGCCGTGCCGAGCCCGCGGCCACCCTCCCGGGTGACTGGTACTGCGGGTTCGCCCCGGTCAGCGGCGCTCTCCTCCACCGGTGCGCCGTCCAGCCGCTGCTGACACTGGACTACCAGGTGCAGGGCATGTCCTTGACCGGCCATACCGCACCGGGCGCGCAGCATATCGATGTCAGCGTCGGTCACCTGCAGCTAGCCACGCCGACGAGGATCACCAGCCTGACCGCGGCCTATTCGCTGAACGACGGGCAGAGCTGGCGTGCGGCCACCGTGGCGAGCGCGGGCGGCGGCCAGTTCCAGGTCGGCTTCAGCGCCCCGGCCGGCACAGACGTGACGCTGCGGGTCCATGCGACCGACGCGGCGGGCAACTCCATCACCGAGACCATCGTCCGCG
>JASHTT010000140.1 GCA_030040415.1 Streptosporangiaceae bacterium
CCGGCTGACGCCGGGTACGGTCATCGGCATCGGCGCTATGCCCCGGCCACAGCCGGTACCGTCCGCCCTGTTCCTTCTGGACGTCCACCTCGGTACGCTGGCGCGACGCCTCAGGCTGCTCGGAGTGGACGCCGAGTACGACAACGACCAGGACGATGACGCGCTGATCGAGCAGGCCAACGCCGAGCGGCGGGTGCTGCTGACCCAGGACCGCGGCTTGCTGCGCCGTCACAAGCTCTGGCTTGGCGGCTATGTGCGCGGCGCGCGCCCCGATGACCAGCTACGCGACGTCATCGACAGGTTCGCGCCGCCGCTCGCGCCGTGGACGAGGTGCACCGCATGCAACGGCGGGCTGGCCCCGGTGCGCAAGGCCGACGTCGACGACCTGCTCCTGCCGGGCACGCGGCGCAGCTACCAGAGCTTCTCCCGCTGCCGAGCCTGCGGGCAGGTGTACTGGCGCGGTGCACACTGCGGCAAGCTCGATGCGGTCGTCGAGTCGGCCATGCGCGCGGCCGGAGCAGCGTCGGACCGTTAGGGCTCGTCTCCGGCCGCCGTGCTAGACGCCGGCGACGGCTGGCTCGCTGGCTGCAACGACGTCCGCGACGATGCAGCTGATGTTGTCGGGGCCACCGCCGTCCATGGCCAGCGCGACCAGCCCGGCTACGGCGTTCTCCGGGTCGTCCGCGCCGAGCAACACCCTGGCGACGTCGTCCGGCGACGCCACTTCGTGCAGGCCATCGGTGCACAGCAGGTACCGGTCGCCGGGACGCGCCTCGTGGAGTTGCAGGTCGGCCTCACCGCTGTCGCCAGTCGTCAGAGCGCGCAGCAGCAGCGAGCGCTGCGGGTGCGACTCGACCTCAGCCAGCGTGATCTTGCCGTCGTCCAGCAGCGATTGCACCATCGTGTGATCGTGCGTTATCTGGAACACCTCGCCATCCCGCACGAGGTACGCGCGCGAGTCGCCGATGTGCACGAGTCCGAGTTGGCTGCCGGACCACAGCAGCGCGGTCAGCGTCGTTCCCATGCCCGCCAGCGATGGGTCGGTCTCGGCCATATCGTGCAGAGCGCTGCTCGCCCGGCGGACCGCGTGGTCGAGCGCGTCGATTAGCTCACCGGCCGGCACACTGGTGTCCAGCGGCCGCAGCGCGTCGATGACCGCCGAGCTGGCGACCTCGCCCGCCGCATGCCCGCCCATACCGTCGGCCACGGCGAGCAACCGGGCGCCCGCATAGACGGAGTCTTCGTTGTCTGCCCTGGTCAGACCGGTTTCGGAACGTACTGCATAGCGAACGCTCAGCGTCCTGTCGGTCATCACGGTTTCCCTTCCTGACAGGTATCCGATGAGGAACGACGCCAGTTCGCGCCTGTTGGCCGTCTCCGACTCGATCTGCCGCCAGTAGGCGGCCAGTTCGGCCGCGGCCTCCGTCGGCGGCAGCTGTGTCATCAACCGGATCCTGGCCAGCGGCATGCCGAGCCTGCGCAGCCAGGCGACCAGCCTGGCCTGCTCAAGCTGGGCTGGAGCGTAGAACCGATAGCCAGTCACGCGGTCGACCCTGGCTGGCCGCAGCAGGTCAAGCTCGTCGTACAACCGCAGCGCCTTGCGCGACAGCCGCGATGCACGGGAGAACTCCCCGCTGCTCATCAGGTCCACTCGCGTCTCCTCATGCCGGGCCGGATGCCCGGCGCCATCATGCTGTGGCAGGCCCCAAGGGCCAGGTCAAGCGCGACGCGACCGGCACACGTCAGCGAGCGAATGCGACGAACGTCGCGCCGGCCACCACCAAGAGCACTCCCACGGCGACGAACGCCTCATCTACCCGGCGCTTGCTCCGGCCGAACACCATGATGTCGTCAGGATCGGCCGGGTCGTACCAGACGAGCACGCGTTGCCCCGGCTGCAGCCTGGCCGCCGCCCGCAACGAGGTCCCCGGGCCTATCCGCTCGAGGACCCGGCCGTCTTCGAGCTCGTACTGGAGCACGGTCTGATCGCTGGGATCGTCCGCAACCTCCCCAGGGGGCGCAGTCCGCGGCACGGCCATGGCCCAGACAGCGACGCCGTCGGAGCGTAGCCGCCGCAACCGCCGCATTCCGGTCAGGCCGGTCAGCGCCGCGAGCCCGCCGACGAGGCAGAGCCAGATGCCGATCTCAATGGCCACGTCCTTAGCCGATCCTGCCCCAGCTCACATTCGTCCTGCCCCTGCCCCGGGCTGACGTGATGCCCCGGACTCTGGCGGCGGATCCTCGCTCACCAGCAGGCCGCGCACTCGCGCGAGGCTCTGGCGGCGGCGGAGTTCCACTTGCCGGCCGCCCAGCCAGGACGGAGCGATCGACACCTGATCCGCGCGCCAGGCTGCCAGCAACTCCGGGGAGCGGCGGTCACGGGGGTCGAGCTCGACAAGCATGGTCGCGGTGCGTTGTTTCGCGGGCCATTCGACAAGCAGCAGAACGCGGAACGGCTCGTCCGGGGGCGTCACCACTGCCTGAATCCGCAGTTCGGGCCAGTCCACCGGGCACACCGGGTGAGGCACCGCCGTCTTCGCCGCCAGCGACAGCGCATCGAGGTTGCCGATGTGCACCAGGCGCGCTGCCCAGGCCAGCCCCGCGCTAATGAACAGGGCCGCTCCCGCCAGCGCGACTGCGGACGTCACTCTCCGACACTAAACCAACGGCGCGAGGCCGTCACCGGCTGGCGCGGGTCAGCTGACCCTGCGCTCGTGAATCGGGCCAGAGTGAGTCCGGGGCGAAGCGGAGGCTGGGACGCCCGCGGTCAGCACGGGGCAAACCTATCGAGTGAGCGCGCTGTCGGCCGCGCCACCGTAGAGCTCGGTGGCCCGCCAGCAATACCAGGCGACGACAGACCGGTACGGGCGGTATGGGTCGCCGAGCGGCTGGAGCTCGCGGGCTGTCGGCATCGATATACCCCAGGCCAGCCCGTAGCCGCGCCGGACGCCGAGGTCGCCCACGGGCCATACATCCAGCCGGCGGAGCTGGAAGATCAGGAACATCTCCGCAGTCCAGCGGCCGATGCCGCGCACCGCCGACAAGCGGGCGACGATCTCGTCGTCGTTCTCGGCCGCCAGGCCGCGCGGGGACAGCACGACGGTTCCGTCGAGGACCTTGGCTGCGAGGTCGCGCAGCGAGGCCATCTTGTTCCTGGACAGGCCGACGCCCCTCAGCGCCTCATCGTCGAGCGCGAGCAGCGGCGCCGGCTGCACGTCGCCGCCTAGGGCGGCGACCAGCCGGCCGTGAATGGCTGCCGCCGCGGCGCCAGCCAGCTGCTGATAGACAATCGCGCGGACGAGCGTCGCGAAGTGTGACTCCGAAGGGCGGCTGAGCCGTGGCTGCCCCGCATCGGCGAGCAGCCTGGCGATGACGGGATCGCTGGCGGCCAGGATGCGAGCTGCCTCGGCGTGGCTGACTCTCGCGGGCCGCTCGGCCCAGGTAACTGTCATCCGCCAAGTGTGCCGCGCCGGTCGGACATGCCGTCAAACCCCCTAAGTGCGTTGTTCCCGCTGGCAGCCGAGGGGCATCCTGGTCCATGGAATTCAGTGGAGGTGACCGGTGGCTGGTGAAGCAGACGCCATGCAGGACATCGCCGATCAGGTCAGGGTGGCGCTGGAGGGAGCCGACCTGGCCGCGTACGCCCACCTGCTCGATCCCGGCGTGCACTGGGGGCCGCCAGGCGATCGGGCGTCGGGCTGCCACAACAGGAGCCAGGTCCTGTCCTGGTACCAGGCCGGCCGCGATGCCGGCGTCCGGGCCAGCGTGACAGAGACTGTCGTCAGTGGCGACCAGATACTCGTCGGCCTCTCGGTGACCGGCCGCGAGGCGGCGGGCGGGCAGAGCCGATGGCAGGTGCTGACCGTGCGCGACGGACTCATCGTGGACATCGCGGGCTACGACGGCAGGGACCAGGCCGCCGCGGCTTGCGGTCTCGCCTAGGCATCGCGCCATTGCAGCAGCAGACCGCCGGCGACCAGCACCGCTGCGGCCCATGCGGCCAACACGCTGAGACCAGCCCATGGGCCGATCACCAGGCTGCGCAGACCGGTGGTGGCCTGGATATTCAGCCCGGCCATCGGCGTGTACCGCTCGATGCGGCGATGCCAGACCGGGTTCGCGACGAACGCGGCGAGCACCGGCAACAGGTACAACGTGCCGAGGACCACGCCGATGGTGATCGCGGAATCGCGCACCATGGCCGCGATACCGACGCTGAGCAGCGCGATCAGCCCCAGATACAGCACCGAGCCGACGGCCGCTCGGGCGGTCGACCCGTTCCCAAGTGATAGCAGCGCAAAGCCGTGCGCGGAGGTGAAGCCATTGCCCGGCAGGATGAGGCGGCCGGCCAGCAGTGACCCAAGCACAGCCACGGTTCCGGCGAGCAGGGCCAGGCAACAGACGACTGCGGCCTTCGCAGTCAGCACAGTGTGCCGGCGCGGCATCGCCGCCAGCGTCGTCCGGATCATCCCGTTGCTGTACTCGCTGCACACCGAGAGCACGGCGAGGACGCCGATCAGCGCCTCGCCGGCCTGAATGCCCGTCAGGCTGAGCTTCGTGGTGTCCACGGGGCACGCCATGCCGGGGCACTTGGTGGCAGCGTCCGCCGCGGCGCTGACCGCGACGGTCAGCACGGCGACCGCCGCCATCAGCCAGGCCGTACCGGAAACCGTGCGCAGCTTAGTCCACTCGGCACTCAGCACGTGCGATCTCATGCGTCCCTCCGCCGCAGCAAGAAGGTGGCCAGGCACAGTGCCAGCAGGGCGAAGCCGCACAGGACGGCGAAGCCTGCCAATGGTGGCAGCGGGTAGTAACCGGCCCCGATCGGGTAGGCCGCGTCGACCTGCGAGTACTGCGGCAGGCTCTGCTGGATGGCGAACCCCGCCGCCGGCGTGACCCTGAGCAGCCATTCCCCCGCGCCCAGTGGCAGGACCGTGACCGCCAGCAGGAACGGCAGCACGACTGCCAGTATCACGGTGGCGATCGCCATCGCGCTGCGGCGCACTATCGCCCCGACACCGACGGCGAACGCGGCGGCGACCGCCATCAGCGCTGCCGTGCCGACGATCACGCGCACGTCCGTCAGCGTGGAGGTGGGCATGACGTACTGTCCTTGCGCGCGCTCGCGCGGCAAGCCAAGTGACACCGCAAGCACCGCGGCCATCAGGCCCATCACGAACGCAACCGAGCCGACCACGATCGCCTTGGCGGCAAGCACGCGCCCCCGTCGCGGACTTGCGGCCAGAGTGAGCCTGATCAGCCCGCGCCGGTATTCGGCCGTGACGAACGCGGCGCCGATGACCACCACGGCGATCAGCCCGGCAAACACGCCGACGAGCGGCTGCGAGATCGACGTCGAGGGGACGCCTCCCGAGCCTGGACCGCCGACGATCGGCGCGATGTCCCCCGACCCGGTCACCGTGAACCTGCCGTCAGATAGCCGGTAACCTCCGGCGCCGTCGCTGGGTGACCACCAGTGCCTGCCGAGGTTGTCGCCGGTCCACGGCGCGCTGGACCAGGCTCCGCGCAGGCCGACCCTGTCGAAGACGGCGGTCGCCTGGCTTGGGCTCTCTTGAGTTGACGCGCCGCCGAAGAACGGCGTTACCTTCGAGGCCAGCGGCGAGGTGACGAACAGTCCTGACTGCACGGTTGCGCCAAGCCCGGTGAGCTGAACGGTGCCGACCCGGGACCAGTGGACGCCGTCGGCCGAGTCGTAGCCGGTGACCGTGTCGTCGCTCCGGCCCGCAGCGGTGCCAGCGGGCGTCCCGCGGGTCAGCACCAGCCGAAGCCAGCGTGGCGAAGCCGCGGTGACGGCGCCGGGGATGCCCGCGGTGTCGTTCACGTAATTCCACTGCATGCGCACGCCGTGGCTGCCGGTGACCATCATCGCGACGTAGGCCGAGCCCTGCCGGGTGCTTGCGGTGATGATGATCCCGGCCTTGGACCAGGGCACCAGTCCGTGTGCCAGATTTGCCTGCGGCGGCCCCTGGGCGGTCTGGGCGGTGCCATTGCCGTTCGCGTAGTACCCGGTCAGCGACGTAACACGGGCCGTGATGCTGCCGTTTCCGGTCAACGGGCGGCGAACGAAGTAGTAGCTGTCGTTGACCGCCTGGCCGCCAGGGCCGATCGGGATCTTCGGCAAGCAGGCGGCGCCGCTAAGGTTGGGCCCGCAGCCGATACTCGCGTTCGCGCCGAGGAACACCCCGACGAACACGATCAGCAAGGCTGCGACGATCATGCCGATGACCCAGCCGCGAACGGAGCGGAACTTGGTCCACTCGGCACGCAGCACCCGCGCAAAGCTGGCGCGCTGACTGCCGACGGTGGTGTGCGCGGGAGCCGGGGCAGGGGCGGTCATCTGGCCACCTCTGGCACTGACTGGGCGGTGAATTCTTCCTGGCCGGCGGTCAGGCCGAGATAGGCCTGCTCGAGGGTGACGCGGTGCGCGGAGACCTCGGAGAACATCACGCCGGCCGCGGTGAGGACGCCGACAACCTGCTCGGCCGGCAGCCCGGACACGGTCAGCGCCTGGCCGTCAGCGGTCACCGCGGCGCCGGCGGTCGTCAGCGCGGCGGCAGCCGCCGGCGCGGCGGCCGTGCGCACGGTGACCTGGTCGCCGGACGCGGTTGCGATGAGGTCAGCCACGGGGGTGTCTGCCAGTACCTGGCCGCGGCCGACCACGATCAGGTGCCCGGCGCCATCGTCTGTCAGCACAGTTTCCAGTTCGCTCATCAGGTGGGAGGACACCAGCACCGCCCGGCCCTGCGCCGCCAGGCCGCGCAAGAACCCGCGCATCCACACGATGCCTTCCGGGTCGAGGCCGTTGAACGGCTCGTCCAGCATCACGATTGGCGGGTCGCCGAGCATCGCCGCTGCCAGCCCGAGCCGCTGGCGCATGCCCAGCGAGAACCCGCCGGCCTTGCGGCGGGCCACGCCTGACAGGCCCGCCTCGGTGAGCACCTGGTCGACCCGGTCCGGGCCCAGCCCCTGTGACCGAGCCAGCCACAGCAGGTGCGCTCGGGCTGTACGGCCAGGCTGCAGCGCGCCAGCGTCCAGCAGCGAGCCAAGCACGCGCAGCGGCTCCGCCAG
>JASHTT010000141.1 GCA_030040415.1 Streptosporangiaceae bacterium
ATCGAGCCTCATGCGGAGAGACGACGCGGTTGCCTGCAAATCATCGTCGACTCAACGAAGCGACGGCCACTGCCGTGCGCCCTTCCGCTTATGCCTCGGCATCGGTTACAGTGCCGCCACTTGCACGCATAAAATGCGCGGGGAGCTGCGAGTGGACACGCTGTCCTTAGGCAACCTCACCGATGTCTCGCTTCGGAGTCGCTGGAAGCGGCATCGCCGGCTGCTGATCGGGGTCGTCGTCGTCCTGCTTGTTATCGGGTCCTTCCTCGAGTGGGGTCCGATCGGCTTCGGCAATGGGCCGGTCCGGATCGGCACCAGGGTCGTCCAGTCCGGCGCAACGTCAGGTCGGCTACCAATCGCCGTCGTGATGCCGATCGGAAACTCGGGCGGCTCTGCGCTCGTCGTCGACAGCGTTCAGCTCCTTGGCGACGGCAGCGCTCCAGCGCCTCGGGTGCTTGCCAGCGAGGCCATCAGCAACGCTAACTGCGGCAATGTGTCCCCGGTCCGAACGACAGCCACCGGATTCGTCCTTACCGCGCAGGGCTGCACCGCTCGGCCGCTCGGGCCGCTGTACGGCCGCGCCATCGGCAACAAGAACTCGGCAGCCATCGCGGCGGCCTTCGAGGTCGCATCTCCGCGACCTGGCACATGCTGGCTGGTGACTCGCATAGTCACTCACTATCGCGTCGGCATCAGGCACTACGTAGCCACCGACCCGTATGTTCTGGCTGTCTGCGCCGGATCCACTGCGACAGCCAAGCGAATCGCCGACACTGCAGCCGGGCTGGGCAGCTAGACGCGTTGGCCGCACGAGTTGCTGACCGGCGGTCAGACCCGCCTAGCTTCCGCCACTGCGGCATGCCGCCCGCCGTGGTGCGAAAGGCGGTTGCGTCAGCAGCGTTCACGCCGCCATGATCGGCGCGTGGCGGTAGCAATTCGCGACTATGACCCGGCAGATGAGCAGGCGTGGCTTCGTTGCCGGGTGCTGTCTTTCCTCGGCACTGCCTACTTCGATGACGTCATGCCCGCAAAGAAGTCACCCAGCCTGGGCGCCGAACTCGTCGCCGAGGAGTCCGGCGCGATTGTGGGCGTCTTGGACCTGTCCACCGAGGGACAGATCGCGACCATCGACACGATTGCCGTGCACCCTGACCATCAGCGCCGTGGCATCGGCACCACGCTTCTTGAGCGAGCGTGTGCGCGCGCCGAGGGGTTGGGCGCGACCACGATCGACGCCTGGACCCGGGACGACGAGCCAACCTTGCGGTGGTATCGCTCACGTGGCTTCGCCGAGAGCGACCACTACCTGCACGTCTACGCTGACTGTTACGCCCGGGCAGGTGAGCCCGCCGAGGCAGCTCAGTGCGGCCCTGAATTCGATCTGATCAAGGTGTTCCTGCACGCTGACCTAGACCGTGAGGCCGAGATGCGCGCACGCTTCACTCGTGTGCACGTCTGCCGCCGCTTCTCGCGTCCGGCCGGTGCGTAGCTCCGTCGGTAGCAGAAGCGCCCGGGAACAGGCGGCTCAGGTGGTAGTCGATAACGGCCTGAGCCTCCTCGGGCGAGGAGTGGCCGGCCAGGACGCTCGTGCCCAGGCCGGCGGATATGGTCAGCAGGCTGAGGGCTTCTATGTCCGGGTCAAGACCAGCTGGCATGTCGCCGCCGGCCTGGGCCGCCCGTAGCTGGGCGGTGATCACGTCGCCCACGACGCCCGAGTTCCGCGCGAGGGGCTTGATCGCCAGCGCGGGGTCCGTCAGCGAGAGCGCCAGGTACGCCGTGTAGACGAGCGTGAAGGTCCGCCTCTGCTCGTCGGCGGGCAGTGCCTCGGTCAGGATGGCGGCGATGACATCCCGCGGGCTGGCCTGGCTCCCTGTCTGCTTCGTCAGCTGGATCCGCGCCAGAACTCGGTCGCTGTATTGCGCCGCCAGCTGCTGCATGGCGGCCAGCAAGAGCTCTTCCTTGGTGCCGAAGTAGTACTGGATCAGCCGCAGCGAGACGCCGGCCTCGGTCGCGACCTCGCGCATACCGGTGGCGTGCAGCCCGCGCTTCGCGGCTGTCCGCACCAGCGCGTCAGCGATCTGCCGCCGCCTCTCGTCGTGATCGACCCGCCTCGGCACGCGCTCACCGTACCCTTCGTCGAACCGCCCGGCCTCTTGATGATACGGTCGTATCATAACAACAGCGAGCTGAGCCGCGAGGGAGGACGAGGGGCATGCTCGGGATCAAGCGCATCACCGGGGCAGCCGACCTGGCGGCCGAGGGCGAGCTCGGATCGTGGGTGAGCGACGCGGCGCGGGAGAAGTTCATGGCGGCCTACGAGCGGGCCTTCGCGCTGTGGCCGCAGCCCGGTGAGCAGTTCGACGTCGAGACCGCGACTACGGCCACACGGGTGCACGCCTACCGGCCGCATCCCGATGGTCCGCCGGTAGCGCTGCTGTCCATGTTCAACAGTGCGGGCTTGTACCCGCACGTCGCCGCGCTGGCCGAGGTCGGCCCGGTGTACGGGATCGACCTGCCCGGCGATCCGAATCCCAGCATCGCGCGTGCCCTGATGACCTCGCCGGAGGCCTGCGCCGCCTGGCTGGACGAGCTTCTTGGCAAGCTCAGCGACCGCCCCGCGCACCTGGTCGGCTTCTCTTACGGCGGCTGGCTCGCCATGAACCAGGCGATCCGCGTACCCGGCCGGGTCGCGTCTATCACTCTGCTCGATCCCGCCGGGCTCACCAAGCTCGATGCCCGCTTCTGGTGGTGGCTCTGGATCACCGGCTTGGCCACGCTGACCCCGATGCCACTGCGCCGCCGCCTCGCCCGGTTGCTCGACAGCCCGGGCATGGCGGTGCCAGAGCTCATGACGCTCATGTGGGCAGGCACCCGCGGCTACCGCGCGCAGCCCAAGTTCCCGGCCATTCTCAGCGACGACGAACTAAGCGCGATCGGCGTGCCGACCCTCCTCGTTACCGGTGCGCGCAGCGCCCTGCTCACTCCGGCCGAGGCCCGCGCCCGCGGCAGCCTTATGCCGCACGCTGAGGTCGCCGTCGTGCCTGGTAGCCACGGCGGCTTCAACCGGATGAACGAACTGAACGACCGGATCGTCGCCTTCATCAATGGCCAGGCCACGGACAAGCAGGCCGCTCGACCGGCACCGCCGTCGGCGACCAAGCGGTAGCAACGCCGACCATTGTGGGTACCTCGCGCAGCGGTAAGCCAGCGTTAGCGGACGTGCTTATCGTGACCCGCGGGATGGTTCGCCGGCACCGGCTTGCTCGCCTCGAGAATCTCGCCCGCCCGGGCGCGCCGGGCCTTCTGAACACGCCTCTCCCCTGCCAGGCTGCGCAAATTGCCCAGCCTGACGGATGCTCGGCATTGTGGCATTCTCGGCGGCCCGAGCGCCACGAACCGGCCGCCCGGCCGCCGATGGTTAGCGCACCGAGGCGCTATCGGCGGTGCCCGGCAAATTAACCCCAAAATCGGCGAGTTTCGGACTATCGGCTGGCGCCCTTCGTTGACTAGAGTGACGTGGCTATAGACAAGTGAATGGTGTGGCCTGGGAGGGATCCGCATGAAGTGGTCGCGCGCGTCTGCAGTTTGCGCCGCTGCCTTGTCGGCGGCAGTGCTGATGCTCGGAGCGGGTGCAGCTTCTGCGCAGCCCGGGCCCGTCCATGCGGCTGCGGCCGCTCCGCAGAATCCCACTCCGCTCTCGGTCTCTGGGCAGGGCGACGCGGTATCGTGCCCGACCGCCTCCAAGTGCATCACTGTGGGTCTCTACAGCCCGATGACCTTCGCAGGCGGCCTGCTGACCGAACTGTGGAACGGCAAGGTCACCTCGGTGATCCAGAACCCGACACCGAGCGGCGCAATCTCCGGTTCCTTGGACGCGATCTCGTGCGGCAGCGGATCGAGCTGCATGGCGGCGGGGTCATACACCACGAGCAAGTCCGTCACGCTGGCGCTGGCCGAGTCCTGGAACGGGTCGCGCTGGTCGATCGCCTCGATACCAAGCCCGAAGGGGACCGAGTCTGCCTCGCTGAACGGGATCTCCTGCGCAAGCCCCAAGAGCTGCATCGCGGTGGGCGTCTACGCGACAAGCGCCCTCCCCTACCAAGCACCGCTGGCCGAGTCCTGGAACGGCAGTCGCTGGTCGATCGTCAGCGTTCCCGACCCGAAAGGCTTCGACGGCGGCCTGCTCGCCGGAGTCTCGTGTGCCAGCGCGACGCGGTGCACCGCGGTCGGCGAGTACTCCAACAGCAGCGACGTGAACGTGCCGCTCGCGGAATCCTGGAACGGCGCAGCCTGGTCGGTCGTCGGCACACCTAGCCCCAAGGGAGCTCAGAGCAGCCAGCTGAGTTCGGTCTCTTGCGCGAGCAGTACCCGGTGCATGGCTACTGGCTCGTACCTCAACTCCAGTTCGGTCAGCGTGACCCTTGCAGAGTCCTGGAATGGCAGCCGCTGGTCGGTCGTGGCGAGCCCCAACCCCGCGAATGCCAACCTGTCGACGCTGACCGGCGTTTCCTGCGTAAGCAGCGGAAGCAGCAGCCGCTGCCTGGCGGTCGGACACAACTACACCTCAGGCGACAACGGCGACACCACGCTGGCCGAGTCCTGGAACGGCACGGCCTGGTCGCTGACGACGAGCCCCAGCCCTGCGGTGAACAGCAGCCTCTACGCCGTGTCCTGCGCTGCTGCCAAGAGCTGCTTCGCGGTGGGCACGTTCTTCAATAGCTCGAACAACTACGCAACCCTCGCCGAGTCCTGGAACGGCAAAGCCCTCACGCTCGTCAATCAGGACGCCACCCTGCCGGCTGTCAGCTGCGTGACTGCCGCGGATTGCCTGGCTGTCGGATCCAGCCTCAACGGGTCGGTCAGCGTGACCCTGGCGCAGGCCTGGAACGGCTCCAGCTGGTCCGTCGTCAGCACGCCGAACCCTGCCGGAGCCAAGGGCAGCTACCTCGATGGGATCACCTGCGTGAGCAGCGACCAGTGCATCGCCGTCGGCTACTACTTCAACCCCGACCTGATCCGTATGACGCTGATCGAATCCTGGAACGGTTCGGACTGGACGGTTGTCCGCAGTCCCAACCCCTCCGGCGCGACCTACAGCGTGCTGAACGCCGTCGCCTGTGCCAGCGCGACCAGCTGCATGGCCGTAGGTTCCGCCACGGGACGCACGCTGGCCGAGTCCTGGAACGGCTCGACCTGGTCCGTTGTCACCTCCCCGAGCCCATCGAACACGGCCTACAGCGAGCTTGACGGCGTCTCCTGCCCGACTACGTCTGAGTGCCTGGCCGTTGGCTACAACCACGACGTGATCGTCGGCGCGGACGTTACCCTGACCGAGTCGTGGAGCGGATCAGCGTGGTCGATCGTCGCCAGTCCCGCTCCAGGCTCTGACACTGGTCTGGCGTCCGTGCTCAGCAACCTCGCGTGCACCAGCGCGACCCAGTGTCTGGCTGTGGGCACCAGCCAGACGAGCCTGTCCACCGCCGACCAGGCGACGCTCACCGAGCGGTGGACCGGCAGCGCGTGGGTCGTGCAGTCCAGCCCGAGCCCGACGGGCAGCAGCTACAGCGAACTGGACGGGATCTCCTGCCGCAGCACCGGCCGCTGCATGTCCGTGGGCAGCTACTACACCAAGGCTGGTAACCACGTCACGTTGTCCGAGACATGGAATGGCACCACGTGGAGCATCGCGGCGAGCCCTGACCCGGTCGTGCCGCCGCCAGGGATCACCTACCTCCAGGGCGTGTCCTGCGCCGGACCGGCAAAGTGCCTGGCAACCGGGACGAGCGGGAACCCCGGCGGCCTTGATCCGCTGGGCGAACTGTGGAACGGCTCGACCTGGCACCTGCTGCACACGCCAAAGCCCTAGCTCGCGCTTCGGCTCAGCTA
>JASHTT010000016.1 GCA_030040415.1 Streptosporangiaceae bacterium
ACCTGAAGGAGACGCCCCATGACCCGCTCACGCCGACTCGCCACCTGGCTGATCGGCGTTGCCGCCGTGCTCGCCGTCGTGGTATTCGGCGGCGCCTGGCTGTACATCCACAAGATCGAGGGTCCCGCGCCAGCACCGCTGAGCCTGAAGTCCTCGACCAGCCCGGACACGAGCCAGCCGGCCACCGCTGGATCGACATCGACCGTGACCGGCAGCTGGCGAGTGGGGTCCGGCTCGGTCGTCGGCTACCGGGTCAACGAGGTGCTCGCCGGGCAGTCAGCGGTCGCCGTCGGCCGGTCTGGCGACGTGACCGGAGGCATGACGATCCGCGGCGCGACAGTGACCGCGGCCTCGTTCACCGTGCAGATGGACACGATCAAGAGCGACGAGAGCGAGCGCAATGCCCAGTTCGACGGGCGAATCATGGACACCGCTGCGTACCCGACGGGGACGCTCACGCTGACGTCCCCGATCCGGCTCGGCGCGCTGCCGGCCGACGACGTCGTGCGGACCTACCACGCGACGGCCGACCTCACGCTGCACGGTCAGACGAGGAAGGTCACGTTCACGCTGCAGGCCGAGCGGACCGGCGGCGGTATCGAGGTCGCCGGGTCCATCCCCGTGCTGTTCGCCGACTGGGGCATCACCAACCCGAGCATCCCGCCGTTCGTGACCACGCAGAACCACGGCAAGCTCGAGTTCCTCATCAAGTTCAGCAAGGTGTAACCGGGGCTGCCCGCAGGACGTCAAGTAGGCAGGACAGGCACCAGGCTCGGCGCCGGTGCCGCTCGGGAGGTCACGATGTCCTGCACCCTCGCCAGGCGCGCCAGCAGGATCGGGTTGGCAACATTCGCCGCGCTGGTCGCGGCGGTCTCGGTGGCCTGCACGGCGCCCGGCCACGCCACCACTGTCCCGGCCCGTGCCCTGGCGGCAGTCGGCCCCAAGTACTTCATCGACAACGTGCTGTCCTCTGGTAGCGCCACCGGAGCGGGCTTCCCGCAGGTCCGGCTCGCCACCACCGGCGCGCTCGTGTCGCAGCCGGTAGACATCCAGGCGCTGGCCATCGCCCCGCTGGGCAGCCACGGCGCATTCATCATCGCGGAGCCAGCCTCCAGCGGCTGCGGCTCGCGGCTGTACCGGTCCACGCTGAGCGCAACCGGGCAGCTCGGCACGCCGTCGCTGCTGCGCACGGTGCCCGACTTTGTCGAGTCAATGGCGGCGGATGCCGACGGGACAACCGTCGGGTTCACCGCCGCCAGCTGCACCAAGCCAGTTAGTGGTTACGTCGGCGTACTCGACATCCGGACCGGTGCGCTGCGTCACTGGGGCTCGGCTGGGGCGAACGGCTCGCCGGCTTCCATCAGCATCGGCACCGGGCTGTCCATGTCCGCCAGCGGCGGGCTGCTCGCCTTTACCGGCAGCACTGCCGCGGCCGGCGGCACGGCTGCCACGCAGGGCGTGTGGGTGCTGAAGACCACCTCGCCGGTCGGTGACCTGGCTCGCTACAGCCGCCGTGTGCTCACCACGTCTGCCTCCGGACCAGCGCTCGACTCCGTGATCCTCGCTCCGGGCGGTGGCGCGTTCTACCTCTGCGCGGTGCATGCGACCCAGAACACGCAATCCTCGAAGATCGCCGCCTACCGCACCGCCGACGGCCGGCTCACCGGGACGATCGCGACGCTGACGGGCAGTGGCAACGGGCCGCTTGGACCGACACTCGGTTGCCCGATGACGGCAGATCCGGGCGTCACTCAGTTGCTGGTGCCGTACTCGCTGAAGCTCGCCAGCAAGCCCGAGATCGGTGCTCTGGTCCGGGTTGCCAGGGTGGACATCGCGACCAGGTCGGTCGCGAGGTTCTCATTCCGGCTGCCCGGGTCTGCCGGGATGAGCGTGCCCGACCGCATCGCCGTCGCCTGGTGAGCCAGCCAGCATGACCATCCGGGCAGCAACCGCGGCGATGGCCGCCAGCGGCAGGCTGACGGCGATGCGCTGCAGGGTCGCGTCCCAGCTGTCGTGCGGCGCGGCGTAGAAGACGACGAGCAGCGCCGCCGACGCGATCGCCGCGGCCAGCAGGGACACGGGCAGGACTGCCCCGGAGCGCCAGACGCGCCAGCGCGGGTCGTTGCGCAGCCGCACCGCCAGCAGCACCGGCGAGCTGACCAGCAGCACGTAGACGGCGGCGCTGACTACATCGTGGGCGTGGTTGTGCCAGGACTCCGGTCCGGTGGTCAGCAGCACGTGGTCGCGGCGGAGCAGTCCGGCAGCTATCGCGAGAACGCCAGCTAGCTGGATGGCGGCCGGCGCCGCTCCCGCCCGGCCTCGGCCGCCGAGCGCCGACGACATCGCCGCGCCGAACGCGATCGCGCAGCCGCCCAGTATCAGGAAGCCGCTGATCATGATCCACGGATCGCGGGCGTCTTCTGCGGCGAGGCCGCTGATCTGGACGGCGGCGAACGACCTGCCGGGCTGCAACAGCGCGGCCACGACCCAGGCAAGCGTGAACACGACAGGCCCGGCAACGCCAGCCAGCGCCCCGAGCCTGATCCGCACCGGCCGGCCGCTGCCAGCCAGCGCGTTCGGACTAGCCCCGAGCCTGCGCGACCTGGCGATGTGCAGCACGACGGATCGCCCGTTCCTTAAGAAATGCCGGAAGCCCACGGATCGTAGTCGACCTCGAGCGCCTCCTGCGCGGGCCGCTGCTCCTCGGGCACGTGACGCAGGTTGAGCCGGATCCTGGTCCAGGTCGAGGACCGGCCGCGCATCGAGTCGATGAGCACGTCGGCCGGCTCCAGCAGCGCGGCGGCCTCCGGGTGCCGCTCCTTCCACCGCTCCAGGCCGGCCATCGCGTCCGCCTTCCCGGCCGCCCTGGCGATCTCGATCAGCGGCATAGAACTGCGCCTGCGGCCCGTCGGCCCGGCCGACTTGCCCGGCGCTGGCGGCGGCACCCCGCCGTCCGCCTCTTGCCGTGCCGGGCGGCGCCGCTTGGACGGCTGGACCCGCGGTTCCTCGCCGGCCTGCTTGTCGAAGTGCGGCGGCCACGGCGCGTCTGGCAGTCCGGCTGCCGCGTCGGCCGCGGCTAGCTCCAGCAGCGGCTCAAGCGATCCCGCGGCGTCGTCGATACCGGCGCCGGGGTCGCCGATGGCGGCGTATCGCTCCGGTACCGTGTCGATCGTGAACTCCGCCGGGTTGCAGTCGGGCACCTCGTCCCAGTTCAGCGGTGTCGAGACGCGGGCGTCCCTGGTCGGCCTGACCGAGTATGCCGAGGCGACCGTCCGGTCCTTGGCGTTCTGGTTGTAATCGACGAAGACGCCGTGGCGTTCTTCTTTCCACCACCGTGAGGTCGCCTCCGCCGGGGCGCGCCGCTCGATCTCCCTGGCGAGTGCGACCGCCGCGGATCGCACCTGCGTGAACGTCCATCGCGGCTCGATCCGGCTGTACACGTGCATGCCGCGCGAGCCGGAAGTCTTCGGCCAGCCGGTCAGCCCGAAGTCGGCAAGTACGTCGCGCGCGACGAGTGCCACGTGCACGATCTCCGACCAGCCGACGCCGGGAACCGGATCCAGGTCCACCCGCAGTTCGTCGGGATGGTCGAGGTCAGCGGCCCTGACCGGGTGCGGGTTGAGGTCGATGCAGCCCAGGTTCGCTACCCAGGCGAGGCCGGCCGCGTCGGTCACCACGACCTCCTCGGCGGTGCGGCCCGAGGGGAAGCTGAGCACGACGGTCTGAAGCCAGGCTGGCCGGGACGACGGGGCCCGCTTCTGGAAGAAGGCCTCGCCCTCCGCGCCGTTCACGAACCGCTTCAGCACCATGGGGCGGCCCGTTACACCGCGCAGTGCGCCGTCGGCCACACCGAGGTAGTAGCGGACCAGGTCCATCTTGGTATGGCCGGTCTGCGGGAAGTAGACCTTGTCCGGGTTGCTAATGGTCACGCTGAGGCCGCCGACCTCGATGACCTCCTTGCGCTCCGGCATGACGCCACCATAGCCCGGCCCGATGTCCTGGCAGCCGGGCGCGGAGCTGTTCGAGATCCTGCGGCCTCAGCCTGTGCGCTATCCGGTTGTCTTGCAGAAGGCGATCTGATCTTGCAGGGGTCCCGGGAAGTCACTCGATCCGGTTGTCAGCAGCAGATTCACCGAGAGCGTGAGAATGTACGCGCAGTCCGGGAGGCTGGCGACGCTGTAGGCCACGGTGTCATACCAGTTGATCGGAACCGGCGTCGGCAGCGGAACCGCCTGGTCGAAGACGCCGTTGCCGGTCACATCGATGCTGACATCGCCGAGGTTCGGGTGGGCCGCGGTGAAGAGGATGTGGATGGTGTCCAGCTCGATGTCGCCGCAGATGTCGGTGACCAGCTCTTCGATCCCGATCTCGTAGACGGCGTAGTTATCAGAGCTGGTGATGTAGGCGTGCTTGACGTTGTCGTACAGCGTGTTGTTCACCGCGATGTGCGCGCAGGTGCCGGCGTCGGAGCCGTCGGTCAGGTTGCCGAGAGTCCGCAGGCGCATGCGGAGGCCGTAGTAGACGTTCAGCGCCATCACCGTTTCCCCGGGCGGGATGGTGCCGGCGACAGCCTGCGAAACCACCGGGATCGAAGTGGCCGACGCTGCGGCGCCAGCGCTGCCGACCTGGAAGGTTATGCCGCCGACGGCGATGGCGATGCCGCCGGGAATCGCTGCGGGCAGCGATGCCACCGGAAGGTCCGTCACGGTGCCAGGGCCGATGGGGCTGCTGGTGGTTCCCAGATCGCTCGCGGGAGCCGGGGCAATGTTGGCGGCGGCGCCGGCCACTACGCCTGACTCGTCGGTGTGCGGCCAGGGCTGAAGCAGCGCCGGATCTGTCGTGTCGATGACGGCGAGCTGGTTGCCCGGGAAGAACTGCAGCGCCGATGCGGGATACCCGGCCGGGAATGGCGGGAGGGCCGGCGGCACGGTGACCCAGCCGTCAGCTGACGGCGTCAGCGAGAACGAGGTCGGACCGCTGGTGCCGTTGACCCAGACCTCCATCACGAATGGAGACACTGACGTCGTGAATTGGCCGATGTTGGTTGGCAGGATCTTGTCGCCAGGCACGGCCGTCCAGGGGCCGGTCGGATTGCCATTGACATCGGTCGGCGCCCACTCGAACCGATACTGGATTTGCGGCGCGCTTGCCACGAGGGAGTAGCCGCCATTGAGCTGCAGCTGGCTGTAGAAGGCGCGATTGTCGGCGATGGTGAGGCCATTACCGCCGAGCGTGCTTGCTATGTCAAAGTCGTAGAAGAGCGAACCGATCTCGGTGAAGATCGCTGACGATGTCGGCGGGCATACGCATTCACAGAATATGCGGCACTGCAGCTGGCAGATCCAGTGGCAGAGCTGGATGCAGTATGCGGCCAGATCCAGCTCATCGAGCAGTTCGCGCCACGGAATAGGTGCTGGGGGCGACGCGACGGCTGCACTTATCAGTCGTTCCACATCGGCCGGATTGTCTGCCAGCCGGGCCGTCACCTTCGCGAACTCGAACGGCTCGGCCGCACTCGGAGCGGCCTCCGCTGGCGGCGGGGCGAGGCAAAGCTGGACGCAGACCCATACGCAGCGCCAGGAGCAGATCAGCTGGCAGATCAGTTCGCACTGCGAATTGAAGGCGCCGACAGACGAGATCGCGGCGCCCACTCCCTCGCAGTCCGCGTTTCCGGCTGCAGCGACGGCAGCCGCGAAGGCCTGCTCGTCGTTGAGCAGCAGCGACATCGCCTGGCCCGAGGCGATCAGCGCATCGGCCAGGTTGCCGAGGCCGGTGTCGGCCACCTCTGGCGGGCACACGACGCGGCAGATCAGCTCGCTCCTGATCGAGCAGGCCCAATGGCAGAGCAGGTGACAGAACGGGCCAGCGCCGATCTGATCGATGAAGGCCCGGAAGGCCTGCGGGTCACGGTCGCTGACCGCATCGGCGAGAGCCTCGGCGAGCTGCTCGTCGCTGCTGATCCGTACCGCGAGAGCTGCGAATTCCGCGAGACCCGGGACTTG
The DNA here is from genome assembly GCA_030040415.1 of Streptosporangiaceae bacterium. Taxonomy (GTDB): domain Bacteria; phylum Actinomycetota; class Actinomycetes; order Streptosporangiales; family Streptosporangiaceae; genus JAJYUU01. Next base: position 6,003 of record JASHTT010000016.1, read on the forward strand.
CTCTGGCGGCGGGCCGCACAGTTCCATGCACAGCAGCACGCACTCTTTGCTGCTGATCCACTGGCACACGTCCTCGCAATGGTCGAGCACCTGGGCATCCGCCAGAAGCCGCCGGTACGAGGTCCGGTCGAACGCTAGGAAAGCGTCGAAGAGAGCCCAAAATCGGATCTCATCATCCGAAAATGGAGCAATGGCTTGGGCACCTTGCAAGAACTGCTCAACGAGTTCGCCGTCCATGACCCCTCCCTTGGTAGTTTGCAGAGACTGCAGAGTCACCTGGGAAGAGGCGTTAGCTCTGTTAAAAATTAAGAGCTAAGAGCGCGCAGGGCCCGCTGGTCCCCCCCGGGTGCGCATGGAATGGATATGTCACGCGGATCGTATTTCCGCCCACTGGGGGTGTCAATAAGACCGGTAGCGGCAAATTAACTCGATATGTTTGCTGTCAATCATGCAAATAGCATTGGAATGGATGCTGCGACGCCGTTTTTGGCACCGCGGTAGAGCCGGAGCGTGCGGCTCTGCTGACCTTTCTCGGCCAGCAGTGGAACACGTCGCGCGCTGCGGTGCTCGGGGCGGCTGAACACCTTTAACGCCGACCGAGTCGGCTGGGCTCACGAGCCCGGCTTGGGTCCCGTATCCCCGTAGCACAGAGCCAGGGAGCGCCGGCACCATGTTCTAACCGCACTTCTCTTCTGCGTAAACCTGCATATCTAATTGGAAA
>JASHTT010000142.1 GCA_030040415.1 Streptosporangiaceae bacterium
GAAAGGACGTCGCGGATGCTGGCTGCGGTGACCAAGGGCGTCGGCGCGATGGAACTTGCGGAGGTAGCCGACCCGCCATCGCCCGGGCCGGGCGACGTGCTGCTGAGCCCGGAGGCCGTCGGCATCTGCGGCTCCGATTACCACTTCTTCGGCGGGCATCTGTCGGACGCGGCCGGCGGCTCGCAGTTCCCGCGCGTGCAGGGGCACGAGGTGGCCGGCACGATCAGTGCAGTTGGCCCCGGTTGCCGAGCCGGGCTGACGGCCGGGCAGCGCGTGGCGATGTTCCCGCTGCGCGCGTGCGGGCATTGCTACCCGTGCACCGTCGGGCGGGAGAACACCTGCGACAACTTCCTGCTGACCGGCGTGCACGCCGATGGCGGCTTGCAGCAGCGCCTCGTGCTCGCGGACGAGCAGGTGTTCCCGATCGACGTCGCGGATCCCGCGGTCGCGGCGACGGCCGAGCCGGTGTCGATCGCCGTTCGCGCGGTGAACCGGGCCCGGGTACAGCCGGGTGAGCGCGTCGTCGTGCTTGGCGCCGGGCCCATCGGCCAGTGCATTGCCGTAGTCGCCGCCGAGCGCGGCGCGCGGTTGCTCCTTGTCGACCTGCAGGACAGCCGCCTTGAACTGGCCGCCGACCTGGGCGCGGACACGCTGCGCTGGGGCGACGCTGATCAGGTCGTCGACGTCGCGCGCCGGTGGGCGGACGGCGGTGGCCCGCCGGTGGTGTTCGACGCGACAGGCGTAGCCCCCGCCGTGCAAGCGATGCTCGCGATGGTGGCCTCGGCCGGCCGCGCCGTGCAGGTCGGCATGTCCAATGAGATAGCCGCCGTCCGGGTCGGCCTGCTGACCGAGAAGGAACTCGACGTGCTGGGCGTGAGCTGCTGTAACGCCAGCGAGTTCGGCGAGGCAGTGGCCGTGGTCGAGCGCAACACCGACAAGCTGGCGCGGCTGGTGAGCCACCAGTACCCGCTGGCGGAAGCGCCGGCCGCGATCCGGTTCGCGATGGACAACCCGACGCAGGTGATGAAGGTGGTGATCCGGTGCGATACCTAGATGAGGCCACCGCCGCCGCGGTCCGGTCGATCTGCGACACGATCGTGCCAGGCTCGGCTCGGGTGTGGCCCGAGGTCTACATCGACGGGCTGCTCGCGGGGATGCCGGACGGGCAGCGCGGCGCGGTTCTGGCGGCCGTCGGCGAGCTAGCGGGACCAGCGGCCGATGGGCCTGCGGCCCTGGCCGAGCACCAGTTCACGCCCGGGTTCGCGGTGCTGCGGTCGCTCGCCTGCGAGGCCTTCTACAGCGACTTCGTCGCGCCCGGCGCGCCGGGCCCCGGCGCGTGGTCCGAGATCGGATTCGCCCCGCCGCTCGCGGCGCGGCTGGCCAAGGACTGGTCGTACCTGATCGGCGACGGTTCTGCCGGTAGCCGCTCCGATGAACGCATCGCGCCGGCGCCGCGCGGTAACGGGGCGGCCGAGCACTACGACGTGGTGGTCGTCGGGTCGGGCGCCGGCGGCGGCGTCATCGCCGGTGAGCTGTCCGCAGCCGGGCGCAGCGTGCTGCTGATCGAGGCCGGACCGTACAAGACCGCGGCGGACTACATGCGCTGGGAGGCGAGGGCCAGCCACGAGCTGTGGTGGCCGCCCGCCTTCGCGGAGCCAGCCGAGCCTGGCCCGCCGCTTATCATGTTCCGCGGCCGGTGCGTGGGCGGCACCACGGCGATCAACACCAAGGTCGCGCTGCGGCCGCACGACCACGACTACGCCAAGTGGCATGCCGCCTCGGGTCTGGTCAACGACGCGTCCGAGCCGTTCGCCGAACCGGACCTGCTGCCCTACCTGCAGCGGGTGGAACAGCGACTCGGCGTGCGGGAGCGCCGCGACTGGGGTCGCTGCGTGCACACAGTGCTGCCCGGGTTCGCCGCCGTTGGCAGCAAGGTCGAGGCGGTGCGTTCCTATACGGACTACAACTGCATGCGCTGCGGCTCGTGCCTGCAGGGCTGCCCGACAAACGCCGGCAAGAACACGCTCAACACCTACCTGCAGCCCGCGCTCGTCGAGGGCCGGCTCACCCTGCACGCTGACTGCACCGTCCTGCGGGTGCTGATCGAGGATCAGGGCGGCGGGCCGACGGCCACCGGGGTGGAATACGCGGGCGGGGACGGCGAGGTGCACGAGGCGCATGCCGATGTAGTCGTCGTCGCGGCCGGCGCGCTCGGCACTCCTGGGCTGCTGATCCGCTCCGGGCTCGGCAGCCTGCCCGGTGGCGAGCTGGTGGGCGCGAATCTCGGCTTCCACCCGGCGCGGCTGGTGGCCGGCCTGTTCGACGACGTGCAGGACGCGCACATGGTGTACCCGATCACCACCCACTGCATGGAGTTCGCGCGTGATGCCGACGGCGGATTCATCGTCGAGGCTTCGACCATCCAGGACCCGATCGGCTTCGCCACCGGGCTGTGCGATGAGGGCGACGTTCCCATATCTGGCGCACGGCTTACCGAGGCGGTGCGCTCCTACCGGTACTTCAGCTGCCTGCTGACCTTGGTGAACGACGAGAACACCGGCCGGGCCTTCGTCGACGAGGACGGCCAGGATCGCTACTCGTTCGGCTTCAACGACAGCGAGCGGCAGCGGATCGACGCCTCGCTCGCCTTCGCCCGCCGGGTGCTGCTCGCGGCCGGCGCGCGGCAGGTGTACCAGACCCAGGTGCTCAGCACGCACGTGCAGGGCAGCTGCCGGATGGGATCCGACCCGGCGCGGTCGGTGGTGAACGCCCGTGGCGAGTGCCACGCGGTCCGGCGGCTGTTCGTCGGCGACGGTTCGGTCCTGCCGAGGACGCTGTCTGTCAACCCGTCACTGACGATCATGGCGCTGGCCACGCGACTGGCCGACTATCTCGCGGCCGGCGAGCACGGCTATTTCCGCGCCGATCAGGCAGCTGTTAGTCACGGCACCACCAGCACCGCTAGTCCCATTGCGACTACTGCGGTCCAGGTAGTGCCTACGCCACAATGACCCAGCAGCGTTCGCCCCGGTATGACCCACGGAGCCGCTGTCAGACACACCAAGGCAGGGAGGCCAGATGAGCATCCTGGGTACCAGGGTGATGCGGACCGAGGATCCTCGGCTGCTGACGGTCGGGGGTACCTACGTTGACGACCTGCGCGTCCCCGAACTCGCGCAGGCGGCGCGGGCGACGTTCGTGCGAACGCCCGTGGCGCACGCGCTGATCAAGGGCATCGACGCGTCCGCAGCACTCGCGGCACCCGGAGTTGTCGCGGTCCTGACCGCAGCGGACATGGACGACCTGCCGCCGCCACCACCGCCGCCCGCCGACGGCGAGGTCGAGGCGCCGCCAGAGGGGGCACCGCTGCCGCTGATGGGCCCGTGGGCGGAACCACTTCTCGCGGTCGACCGGGTACGGTTCGCCGGCGAGCCCGTCGCCCTCGTCATCACCGACGACAGCTACCAGGGCGAGGACGCCGCCGAGCTGGTCAGCGTCGATTACGAGCCGCTGCCCGCGGTGATCGGCTTCGACACCGCATTGTCCGGCGAGTCGCTGCTGTTCCCGGGGACAACTTCTAACGTCGCGCTCACCTCGGGGGCGCCGGCCGACCCGGCGATGTTCGACGGCTGCGAGGCCGTGGTAGAGCACACGATCGTGAACCAGCGGGTCGCGCCGGTGCCGATGGAAGGGCGTGCCGTCGCGGTCGCCTGGGAGAACGGGAAGCTGACGGTCTGGGTTAGCACGCAGAACGCGCAGATCACCAGGTTCATCCTGGCAGGCGCGCTCGGCCTCGATCCGGCCGCGATCCGGGTCGTGGCACCCGACGTCGGCGGCGGGTTCGGCGCCAAGATCGGCGCGGACCGGGACGCGCTCATCGTGGCCTGGGCGGCCAAGCACATCGGCCGCGCGCTGCGCTGGGTCGAGACCCGCAGCGAGAACATGCTCGCCATGACCCACGGCCGCGCCCAGCGGCAGACCGTCAAGATCGGCGGCACCCGGGACGGCCACATCCTCGCCTACCGCCTGGACATCGTCCAGGACACCGGCGCCTACCCGCGGATGAGCGGCTTCCTGCCGTTCCTGACCGGTCTCATGGCCACCGGCCCGTATGCGATACCCAGCGTGCAGGCCGCGAACCGCGTCGTGGTGACCAACACCACGCCGATCTCCGCCTACCGCGGCGCGGGCCGGCCCGAGGCGACGGCCGCGATCGAGCGTGCCGTTGACCTGTTCGCCGCCGAGATCGGCAAGGACCCGGCGGAGGTACGCAGGATCAACCTGGTGCCGCCCGACCAGTTCCCGTACCACTCACCGTGCGGCGCGGTCTACGACACAGGCGAGTACGTCGCGGCGCTCGACAAGGTGCTGGAGGGTGCCGGCTACGCCGAACTCCGGGCCGAGCAGCACCGGCGCCGAGCGAGCGGTGACGTGAAACAACTCGGCATCGGTCTGGCCAGCTACGTCGAGATCACTGCCGCCGACGCCAACGCCGGCGAGACGGCACGGGTGGTCGTGCACGACGACGGCACGGCAACGGTGTACACCGGCAGCTCGGCTCACGGCCAGGGACACCACACGGCGTTCGCCATGCTGGTCAAGTCCGAGCTGGGAATTCCGCTCGAGAGCATCACGGTGGTGCACGGCGACACAGACCTTATCCCGGCGGGCGTGGGCACCTACGCATCCCGGTCGCTGCAGCTCGGCGGCACCGCCGTGCAGAAGGCAGCCATCGACGTCAAGGACAAGGCGCGTGAGGTCGCCGCCGACATGCTCGAGGCCAGCGCTGCGGACCTTGAACTTGACATCGATCGCGGCGTCTGGCAGGTCCGCGGCGACCCGGAGACCAGCCGGACATGGGCCGAGGTAGCCGAGCACGCCGGGTCCGACGGCCTGGCCGCGGACGTGAACTTCACCGACGGGCAGCCGACGTTCCCGTTCGGCAGCCACCTCGCCGTGGTCGAGGTAGACACGCAGACCGGCAAGGTGAGGCTGCTGCGCCACGTCACCGTCGACGACGCGGGCACCATACTCAACCCGCTGCTGGTCGAGGGCCAACGGCACGGCGGCATCGCGCAGGGCGCAGCGCAGGCACTGCTCGAGGAGATGGTGTACGACGCCGACGGCAACCCAGTGACCGGGACTCTGGTGGACTACGCCATCGTCACGGCGGCCGAGCTGCCGAGTTTCGAGCTGCTGACAAGTGAGACTCCGGCGACCATCAACCCGCTCGGCGCCAAAGGCATCGGCGAGGCCGGCACTATCGGCGCGACGCCCGCGGTGCAGAACGCGGTCGTCGACGCGCTCAGCCACCTCGGCATCCGGCACCTCGACATGCCAGCAACCCCGGAGCGGGTCTGGTCCGCGATCATGCAAGCAAGGGAGAGCCAGTGAAAGTCACCGTGACGGTCAACGGCAGCCCGGTCGGGGCAGAGGTGCCGGACCGCACCCTGCTCGTGCACTTCATCCGTGACCAGGCGGGCCTGACCGCGACGAACGTCGGCTGCGACACCAGTTCGTGCGGCGCGTGCACGGTGCTGCTCGACGGGCGGTCGGTGAAGTCGTGCACGCTGCTGGCCGCCCAAGCCGACGGGCGCGCGGTGACGACCGTCGAGGGTCTCGCCGAGGACGGCCAGCTCCACCGTGTGCAGCAGGCCTTCCATACCGAGCACGGCCTGCAGTGCGGGTTCTGCACGCCCGGCATGGTCATGGCGGCGGTCTCGCTGCTCGAGGAGAACCCGGCTCCCACGGAGGAAGAGGTCAGGACTGGCCTGGAGGGCAACATCTGCCGGTGCACCGGCTATCACAACATCGTGAAGGCCGTGCTGGCTGCGGCGAGTGAGAGGCAGGCGCAGTGATCCCGGCACCCTTTACCTACAAGCGCGCGCTGTCCGTCGAAGCAGCCCTGGACCTGGTGGCCAGCGCCGACGGCGAGGCCAAGTACCTGGCCGGCGGGCACTCCCTGCTGCCGCTGATG
>JASHTT010000143.1 GCA_030040415.1 Streptosporangiaceae bacterium
TCCTACCACCTCTATCAGGGCTTCGGCGCATTCCTGGGGAACGCGGCCATGGGCATCATCTTCGGCATCCTGTACAAGCGCTGGGGCCGGGTCACCCCGATGATCATTGCGCACACGCTGATCGACGCGGTGACGTTCGTCGGCTACGCGGCGCTGGTCGGCAAGGTGTCCTGGCTGCCTTAGGCCGGCAGTCAGGACTTGTAGGTGAAGTGGTCCGCGCTGGTCCCCGGGCTCGACCAGAGCGACTCGGCGTAGATCTTGATATCGACCGTCTGGGCCTTCTCGGCCGGCATCGTGAAGTGGCACTCGGTGGCGGTGCACGACGCGGCGATGACCTTGAGGACCTTGGACCCGGACATGATGTAGGCCTCGTCCGCGGAAGCGATGGGCAGGAAGCCAGAGCCGGACACGGTGACCTTGGTCGTCTTGCCTGCCTTCCCGGAGTCCGGCGAGACGCCGGTGATCTTGACGGTCTTCAGCTTGGTGGCGCTCTGGTGGCACAGGACCTGGGTCAGCCCGGCGAGGAAGGAGTACCAGTCATCGCCGGACAGACCGCTGACCATCGGCGCGCCCAGCCCGCTGGCCATGTCGTAGCCCTTGCCCGCGGGGTACAGCCCGCCGGTGTAGCCGGACGGGGTGTAGTCGTTGTTGCCGCTGGTGATGTCGCGCAGGACCTGCGGCGTCTTGGCGTAGACGTAGGAGTGGTAGGCGGCGACCGCCTGGTACAGGTTCTGCGGGAGGAAGGGAGCCTTTGACCCGTAGGCCACGCAGAACGGCGAGACATCGGAGAGCGACGCGACCGACGCCCAGAGCGGCGTGGCCGCGCTCGTCCCGCCGATGCCCAGCAGGGCCCAGCTTCCGTCGTAGTACACCGCGTAGCCGTAGAGCGGATCCGCGTTGGCCGATATGTCGGGGACCTCGCGGCGGTACTTGGTCGGGCACGACGAGCTGGTGTCCCGCACCGAGTGGGCGTTGACGATCCCGGGGATCTTCGTCTGATGCTGGTAGCTGGGCATGCACCATAGCGTCGAGACGCCGCCACCGCCCGCGCCGGAGTCGAGCGAGGAGTCATTCCAGACGACCTGGTCGGCGGCCTCGCTGTTGGCGAAACTGGTGCCGCCCACGCCGAGCACGTACGGCGAACTCGCCGGCGACACCGGGGACAGGGTGTCGTTGGCCTTCGAGGCTTCGGGGTCGTAACAGCCGGTAGACCCCTCGTCGCCGGCCGCCGAGAAGATCACCTGGCCCTGCGCGTTGGCCTGCTTGAACAGGGTCTCCTCCGCCTGAGCGGCGGCCTCGCCGGTCTCGGCCTCGCAGGCGCCCCACGAGCTCGACAGGACCTTGTCGGTGTCGGAGGTGACGAACTTCTTGAAGATGTCGTAGAAGCCGTCGCCCTTGTTCGGTGCCTGGTAGACGTCGATCGTCGCGTCCGGCACGAAGCCGGCGATCGTCTCGATGTCGAGCGCGGCTTCGCCTTCTCCGGCGCCAGTTCCCACGCCGCCGTCCACCTTGATGTAGTTCACCTTGGTGGAGATCTTGTAGCACTTTTCGTAGGCGGCGATGTCGGAGGTCAGGTTCGGCTCGAGCTCGAGTACCCCGACCCGCACGCCCTTTCCGAGGTCGCCCATCGCGTAGAGCAGGTTCATCCCGTACACGGCGGCGAACGTGTTCGCGGTGATAGCTGATTCGCTGGCCAGCGCGCACGGCTGTGGCCCCGATGCGGCGGCGGCCTGTGGCTGCGCCACGCCCTTGGCATTGGTGCGCGCGGCGCCCTTGGCGATCTTGAGCGCCATCGGCGCCTCGGTTGCCGGATGACTGAGCTGCCCCATCGGCTGCTCTGGGTACAGGTCGTTGAGCCCGAGCACGCCCTGGACCAGCGGAGCGACGGCCGCTGGGAAGCTCGGCGCGGCGGCGTTGGCGTACGCGACGCGGCCGCCGGGCAGCCGGTAGCTATCGATCGCGACGTGCAGCGCCCGGTCGAGCTGCGCCGCCGTCGCGGTCACCGGTATGGCGAGCCGGTTCGCCGAGACCCGGCCCGGCCGAAGGCCCGCCGATCTGAGCGCGCTCTCGACGGCTGCCACCTGCGCGAGCGACGGCCCGAACCGCGGGCCGAACTGCCCGGGCTGCAGGAACCGCTGGTAGTCCGGCGACCGCGGGTCAGTCAGCCCGCTCAGGAACGCGTTCAGCGCGCCCTCGTCCGGGATGTTGAGCGTGACCTCGATGCTGAGCTTCGTGCCCGGCGTGACGCCGCCGAGGCGCACCGAGCCTGCCGGGGCTGCCGGCGCTGCGCTGGCCGGCAGGGCGACGGGCGACGCAGACCGGGACTGGGCCTGTGCCTGCGGGGCGTCCGCAGCGGCGGCGAGCGCACCGGCCATGGCGGTGCAGGCGATGAGGGGAACGACGACAGACTTGCCAGCCAATGTGCGCAGCGACATGTTCGGGGTCCTATGCAGGGGCGGCAGCGGGGGAGCCAACTCTGAACACGCGGGATGCGCGCTTGTGGTTCAGCTAAGCATCCCGGCTGAGGCCCGGCAAGACGACTGCTCCGGGCAGTCTTGCCAGCGCGGCACCGGGGATCGTCAGCTTCGACCGGCGCACGCCGCTGCCGATCACCACGCGGGGATGCGCCGCGACTGCCTCGTCGACGTAGACCGGCCACTGCGGCGGCAGCCCGACCGGAGTGATCCCGCCGTACTCCATCCCGGTCAGCTCGACTGCCGTATCCATCGCGGCAAAGCTGGCCTTGCGCACGTCGAGTTCCCGCTTGACGACGCCGTTGACGTCGGCCCTCGTCGTCGCCAGGATCATGCAGGCCGCCAGCCGGGTCTGGCCGTCCCGGCGGCCGGCGACGACCACGCAGTTCGCCGACTCGCTGAGGGCTACCTCGTACTTCTCGCAGAAGGCGGCGGTGTCGGCCAGCTCGGGATCGATTTCTGCCACGCCGATCTCGTCTCGGTCTGCCAGGCCGGCCAGCGCTGCCGCGACCGGTGCCGCGAGCAGGTCGGGACGGTCGAGCGCGGGAACGGCCGCCAGGTTACCGATGTGCATCGTCACCCGCGGCAGTCTAGGTCAGGTACGCCAGCAGCGGCCCGTGCAGTTCCCGGTACTCGGCGACCAGCTCCCTGGCTGCGGTGATGCCCGGCACGAGCGGGTGCTGGGCCAGCGCCACGGCGGCAAGCTGCGCGTCCCCGCTGACCGCCGCGTCGACGGCGGTCCGCTCGTACTCCTTCACTTGCAGTACGAGCGCCCGCGCTGACCTCGGCAGCTCGGGCGAGGGCCGGGGCGTGATGCCCACCGGGCTGATCGCGGCGCTGGTCTCCACGACGTCGTCGGCGGCCATGCCCGCTACCGTGCCTTCGCTGCGCACGTTCACGATGCATTCCGACGGTGCTACGCCGGTGAGCCCGTCGATGACCCGCAGCGCCAGGCCTTCGTAACCGCCGACGGCGGCAGCGGCCGGCGAGGTCTCCGGCTCCGCGAAGCGCCGTGCCCTGGCTTCGTCCTGGCCGCTCGCACCCTGCATGTCGGTGCGCATGTACGTGTCCCGGCGCACGGCGAGCAGCCGCGAGTAGGTCGTCCACGCTTGCCGCACCCCGCCTTGACCGAATGCGCTGGCCAGGCCCGCTAGCAGCTCGTCGTTCAGCGCCAGCACGTCCTCGCCGCGGCTCGAGCCAGCCTGGGCGACACCGCGCACATAGCGCAGCGGGTCGTAGAAGTAGTAGACGTACTCGGTGGGCAGCGCGCCGACCCTGCGGATCATCTCCGGGTCGAAGGCGGCGTACCGGTTGTCGGACTCCTGCAGCTTCTCGAAGCCGGCCAGCACCTCGCCGATCCGCTCGGCGCCATCCACCCGCAGCGAGGTGATCCAGCCCAGGTGGTTGAGCCCGGCATAGTCAGCCTGCGCCTGGTCACGCTCGACGCCGAGGAAGTGGCAGAGGTGCTCGATCGTCCCGCCGGGTGTGTCGCACACGCCGACGGCCCTGACCCCGCCGTGGCTGGCGATCGCCTGGGTGATCAGCCCGGCCGGGTTGGTGAAGTTGATCAGCGTGACGTCGGGCGCTAGCTCGCGCAGCAGCTCGCAGTAGGACAGCACGACCGGGATCGTGCGCATCGCCATCGCGAACCCGCCGGGCCCCGTCGTCTCCTGCCCGACGAGGCCGCGCCGCAAGGCGACCTGCTCGTCGATAACCCTTGCGGCATCGCCGCCCACGCGCAGCGCGGAGAACACGAAGTCGGCACCGGTCAGCGCCTCGGCCGGGTCGGCGGTCACGCTGACGACGCCCGGGTGGCCGAGCGCGGCGGCGAGCTCGACGGCCAGCCGCCCCGTGGTATCCCGCCGGAGCTGATTGGGCTCCAGCAGGCAGATCTGGCTGAACGTGTCAGCCCGCGTGCTGAGTACTGCCCGGACGAACGCGGGCATCCGTACCCCGCCGCCGCCGAGTATCGCGAGCTTCACGCCGTTGCCTCCTGTCCGCGGGCCGGTCGGCCCGCCGCGAGTACAGTACTCAGTCCCTCTACTAGCACCGGGCCCACCGCGCCCAGCCGGCTGACGGCAAGCGACCCGGCGGCGTTGGCGGCGACGACAGCTCGCGGCAGCGGCGCGCCTCGCACCAGCTCAGCGATCATCGCGCCGGCGAAGGCGTCGCCGGCTCCGGTCAGGTCCGCGACCTCGACCGGGGCGACTCCCTCGGTCACCGGCAGTACCCCGTCCGGCCCGACGATGACCGCACCGTCGCCCCCGCGCTTGACCACGACCGGCGTGCCCCACGTGGCGGCGGCGGCGATAGCCCGGTCTGGCCGGTCAGTCCCGGTGACCAGCGCCAGCTCGGCTCGGTTGGGGACGAACACGTCGGCCATGCGGACGCACTCGATTACCTCGCGCGGGTACCGGCCCGCCACGCCCGGGCTGACGTCCAGCAGGATCTTGCTGCCGAGTTTCCTGGCGGCCCGCAGGAAGTCCTGCGCGTCAGGTCCGGCGTGCAGGTAGCACCAGGTGGGCCGGTAGCTGCTGAGCACCCCTAGCCACCTGGCCATCTCCGGCGGCTCATCTGCGGGCCTCGGCGGTACGTGCGTAACGAACGACCTGTCGCCCTCGAAGTTGAACACGGTCGTGATGCCAGTGACGCGCCGGTGCACCCATGCCGACGGGGACAGGTCGACCCCTTCGCGCTCGCAGTGCTCGATCACGACCTGCGAGCCGAGGTCGTCGCCGAGCAGCGTGCACAGTCCGGCCGCCGCCCCCGCCCTGCGGGCCGCGGTCGCGCAACTGACGGCCCCGCCGCAGGAGATGGCGAAGTCGTCGGTGAAGATCTCCTGCCCCGGCGCCGGCAGACCGCTGATATGGCCGAACACGAGTTCAAGGAACACTGAGCCGAACGAGATGACATCCACCTCGCCGATAATCGCAACCCGGTGCTCACCGGGCAAGTCCGGTTAGCTCGTGAGCGTGCCGAGCGTCGCGTGCACGGTCGAGGCCGCGCCGGCGGCCCTTCGCACCGTCACGGGAACCTTGTCGCCGGGCTTGAGGGAGGCGAGCACGGCCTCCAGGGCGGCCAGGCTAGGCGTGCTCGTGCCGTCCAGGTCGGTGATGACATCGCCGGGCCGGATCCCTGCGTTGTCGGCGGAGCCTCCCGGAGCCACCGCGGTGACGCCGACCCCGGCAGGATTGCCGCTGGTATCTGCCACGGTGTCGGCGGTGATCTGCAGCGAGGCGCGGCCCGAGTTGGTGACCTTGCCGGTCGCTATGAGCTGGCTGGCGATGTCCTTGACAGTGTTGCTCGGGATCGCGAAGCCGATCCCGGGCGCGCTGCCACCCTCGTCCGGCAGCCGTGCCGACAGTGTCGGGATCCCGATCACCTGATCCTGCATGTCGACAAGCGCCCCGCCGCTGTTGCCGGGGTTGATCGCCGCCGAGGTCTGAATCGTGTCCGGGATCACAGCGCCGGTGGGCTCGCTGACGGTCCGGCCGGTGGCCGAGACGATGCCCTGGGCCACGCTGTCGGTGAGCCCGAGCGGGTTGCCCATGGTCAGCACGATCTCACCGATCTGCGCGTCGTCGGAGTTGGCGAACTTGGCCGGCTTGAGCATGCTCGCGTCCTTGGTGACCCGCACCACCGCCAGGTCGTCGGGAGGGAACGTGCCGATCACGTCGCCGGTCAGCACGGTGTCCCCGGTGGCCGGCCGAAGGTCGACGGTTTTGTCCTTGCCCACCACGTGGGCGTTGGTGACGATGTCTCCCTTGGAGTCGAAGACGACGCCGGATCCGGTGCTGGTCTTCGTGGCGATCTGCACGACCGAAGGCAGCACCGACTTAACGACCGACTCGTACTCGTTCTGCAGGGCGGTAGCGTCGTTCGGGCTGCCCTTGGCGCCCGTTGTCGTGCTGCTGGAGCAGGCGGCGACGCTGACCCCCGCGGCCAGCGCCACGGCGGCCGCGAGCACGCGGAAGCCTGAAAGTGATGACGAATCCACGGATAATCCCCCCCGGTGGCGTATAGCCCCACCCCTATTCTGTCCAGCATGTCGCTTACCGAATCGCTGGCAGAGATCATCGGCAACACTGACATCGGGGCCGGGGACGCGACCGTCGCCCGGCTGTCGGGCGCGCTCGCCACCGGGAGGCTGAGTGCGGCGGAACTCACCGCCTTCTACCTCGACCGGATCGCGCGGCTTAACCCGGACCTGCGCGCTGTCATCACGGTGAGCCCGGCAGCGGGCGAACAGGCAAGCGACAGCGACGGCCGACGCGTCGCCGGCACCGCCCGCGGTCCGCTGGACGGCATCCCGGTGCTGGTCAAGGACAACATCGACGCGACCGGGCTGGCCGCGACCGCGGGATCGCCGGCGTTGCAATTCGCCGCCTCGCGTGATGCCTTTCTCGTTGGGCGGCTCCGGGCGGCCGGCGCGGTGATCCTGGGCAAGGCGAACCTGTCGGAGTGGGCGAACTTCCGATCGTCGCCGTCAAGCAGCGGCCTGTCCACGCTGGGCGGCCAGGCCGTCAACCCGCACGGCACCGGCCGCAGTCCGTCGGGGTCGAGTTCTGGTTCCGCTGTCGCGGTCGCCGCCGGGCTGGCACCGCTCGCCATCGGGACCGAGACAGACGGGTCGATCGTGTCGCCGTCCGGCGCGTGCGGCGTGGTGGGCATCAAGCCCACAGTCGGCCTGGTCAGCCGGGACGGCGTAGTCCCGATCTCGGCGGCTCAGGACACCGCGGGACCGATCACCCGCACGGTCGCCGATGCAGCCGTGCTGCTGACCGCGATGGCAGGCAGTGATCCAGCCGACCCCGCGACCGCGAGCGCTGACCGGCAGATGAGCGATTACTCGTCGTTCCTAGATCAAAGCGCGCTGGACGGCGCGCGGATCGGTGTCTGGCGCGGCGGCTCGCGGCACGCTTCCGCTGTCATCGTGGCGGTCCTGGAGGCTGCCCTCGGCCGGCTGCGGGCGCAGGGTGCTCAGCTGGTCGATCCCGTGGACCTGGCGGACGCCGACAAGATCAACGAGCCGGAGTTCGCGGCGCTCCCGCACGAGTTCAAGCACGACATCAACGCCTACCTGGCCGGCCTCGGTGGTGAGCATCCCGATGATCTGGCCGGCCTCATCGCGTTCAATTCCGCCAATGCGAGCACCGTGCTGGCGTCGTTCGGCCAGGAACTGTTCGAGCAGGCGGAGGCGACCACCGGGGACCTCGCCGATCCCGGCTATACGGAAAACCGTGCGGAGGCCAGGCGGCTGGCGGCCGACGGCCTGGACGCGGCGTTCGCCGCGGGTCGGCTCGACGCGGTGATCGCGCTGACCGGGCATCCGGCCTGGCTGATCGACGACATCCTCGGCGACTCCCACTCGTGGGGCACCTCGAGCCCGGCGGCGGTGTCCGGCTATCCGTCGATCACCGTGCCAGCGGGCCAGGTCAGGGGCCTTCCTGTCGGCTTGTCGTTCATCGGCCCGGCGTGGAGCGAGCCGCGGCTCATCGGCCTGGCCCACGCGTTCGAGCTAGCGGCCGGCCCGGCCTAGCGGCCAGAACCCGGCAGAACGAGCGATAATCTGACGCGCATGGATTCCTGGCCAGCGCCTGACGTGCCCGACCTGCCCGGCCGCGGCCCTGAGCCGGTGATCTGGGATACCCCGAGCTCGGCGCTCAGGGTCGCCGCGCCCAGCGTCGTCGCCAGCCTGTACGCCTGCGGCATCACGCCGTACGACGCCACGCACATCGGTCACGCTGCCACGTTCGTGGCCTGGGATCTGCTGATACGCGCCTGGCTGGACGCCGGGAAGCAGGTCCGCTACGTGCAGAACGTCACCGACGTCGACGATCCGCTCCTGGAACGTGCCGCCCGGGACGGCGAGGACTGGCGTGACCTCGCTGCTCGGGAGATCGCGCTGTACCGGTCGGACATGACGGCGTTGCGGGTGCTGCCGCCTGGGCACTTCGTCGGCGCGGTCGAGGCACTGCCGCTGATCGGCCAGTTCAACCGGCTGCTCGCCGACGAAGGCGCGCTGTACGAACTGGACGGCGACGTGTACTTCTCGCGATCCGCCGACCCGGCCTTCGGCTCGGTGTCGCACCTGGATGGCTCGGCGATGTACATGCTGTGCGCCGAGAACGGGGGAGACCCGGCTCGGCCCGGCAAGAAGGACCCGGTCGATCCGGTGGTCTGGCTCGCCCGGCGGGAGGGCGAGCCGTCCTGGCCGTCCGGTCTCGGGCCGGGCAGGCCGGGCTGGCACGTCGAGTGCGCGGCCATCGCCACCCATTACCTGGGCGACACGTTCGACGTTCAGGCCGGCGGGCGGGACCTGATCTTCCCGCACCACGAGATGAGCGCGTCGCACGCTCGGGTTGCGCTCGGCGGCAGTCGGGGCGAGGACGGCGGCGAGCCAGCGTTTGCCCGTCGCTACGCGCACGCGGGCATGGTGCAGCTGGACGGCGAGAAGATGTCCAAGTCCAGGGGCAACCTGGTGTTCGTCTCGCAGTTGCTGGCCGCCGGCCACGACCCGATGGCGGTTCGGCTCGCGCTCCTGGCTCACCACTACCGGCAGGACTGGGACTGGACTGAGGCCGGCCTGGTCGAGGCGCAGCAGCGGCTGGACTTGTGGCGCGCTGCGGTGCGGGTCGGCGGAGTCGGTGGCGTCACGGCTGGTGCTGACGCAGCCGGTGGTGCCGGCGCAGCCGGTGGTGGCGCGGCCGGCTCTGGCGCCGTTGGCGCTGGCGCGGCTGCTGG
>JASHTT010000144.1 GCA_030040415.1 Streptosporangiaceae bacterium
GCCTGCTCACGTCGCCGCCGGAACCTCGAAGCGCGGTCAACAAGGCCGTGACCTTCACCTATGTCAAGAGCACGCCGGCGGCGCCGACCGACGTCGTGGCCAAGGCAGCCGTCAAGTCGGCGGTTGTGAGCTGGACGGCCCCAGCCGACAACGGCGGCAGCCCGCTGACCGGTTACCAGATCACAGCCACGGCCAAGGGCCAGAAGTCGGTCGTCGTGAAGGTTTCCGCGAGCACCACAAAGACCGTCGTCAGCAAGCTCGCTGCCGGGGTCTCGTGGACGCTCACCGTGCAAGCCCTCAACAAGCTGGGGGCTGGCCTCCCGGCGCTATCGAACCCAGTCACACCGATTTCCTGACGCACCCTAGATAAGAGTCCGGCCCGGCATTCCAGCAGGAATGCCGGGCCGACTCGCGTTACGGCGTCAGTCGTCCTCGTGCGAGAACGCCTCGCGGAGCCTCTGCTCCTGGTCGGCCGACAGGTTCGTGCTGATCAGTTCCGCGTCCGTCTCCTTGAACTCGTCGCGGACCCGGTCGAAGACAGCATCCGAGCTGAGCAGGAAGAGCGCCGATGTACCCGGCGTGACCTTCTCCCGCACCGATTTGATGAACGCGTCGCTGATCCCGACGTCGGCGAGCGAGCCCATCAGCGCCCCGGTCGCCGCGCCGACGACCAGCCCGAGTATCGGCACGAAGAAGATCAGGCCGAACAGCAGTCCCCAGAAGCCGCCGCCGAGCGCTCCTGCCTTCTTCGTGGAGTGCATTTCGCGGGTCGTCGGCTTCTTGCGTCCTACCTCCCAGCTGACCACGGCGGCGTCCTGTACCTGGATCAGCGCCTCGCTCTGCAGCTTCTCCAGGGTGGCGAGCGCGTCGTCGGCCCCGTACGGTGTCGCGAACTCCCAGGCGGTCAAAGTTGCCATTGGCGCCTCCGTCCGATCATGTGCCGCCGGGCACGTGGGTGACTGTCGCAATCACCATCCGGCGCGATCCGGCCAGCCGTCATCACCCTGGCTGGGTGATCGCAGCGGCCTGCGCGGCCCGGCGCGGGTGCCTAGGGGCGAGGTTTGCGGGTCAGCAGCGTCACCTTCGGAGCCGGGTACACGGCCCTGGCGATCGACGCCGACACCCACCCGATGACCCAGCCAAGGAACACGTACGCGAATGTGTGCACGGTCGTCGTGCTGGCCAGGGTGCCCACCAAGAGCCAGATCACGGCCCAGGCGATAGCTGAACCGATCGAGTAGCCGGCGTAACTCGGCCGCCAGTACCACTTGCCTCGGCCAGTAGTGCTCATACCCCGCCTCCAAAACCCTATATCAAATTGATATCAGTTTTAGGCGGTGGCGGTCAAGGCAGGCGGTGGCGGGGCACGGGCGCGACGACCGCGCGAGCCGAGTGTCAGCGTATGGTGCCGCGTTTACAGACCATCCGTTCGGTTATCGTGTTCGCATGAGGAGCGGTCAGGCCGGTCAGACCCCGGCCGGCCAGGCCCGCTGGGCCGGCGGCGGTTCCTCAGCCAGCCCGGCGGTCGCTCCGGCCCGGCGGCGCGGACGCCCGGGATATGACCTGGAGTCGCTGCTGGCCGTCGCTGTCGAGGTGTTCAACGAGCGCGGCTACGACGGCACGAGCATGGACGATCTGTCCCGTCGGCTCGGCATCGCCAAGTCCTCCATCTACTACCACGTGGACAGCAAGGAGCAACTGCTGCGGCTTGCGCTCGACCGGGCGCTGGACGGGCTGTTTGCAGTCGCTGCAACGGTCGGGCAGGACGACGGCCCGGCAGTCGACCGGCTCGAGCGGCTCGTCCGCGGCAGCGTGGCCGTGCTCGCCGACCAGCTGCCGTACGTCACGCTGCTGCTCCGCGCCCGCGGCAACTCCGATACCGAACGACGCGCGCTGGCACGCCGCCGTCAGTTCGACGAGATCGTGGCCGGCCTGGTCAAGGAAGCCGAACGCGATGGCGACGTACGGCCCGACATCGATCCGGCCATCACGGCACGACTGCTGTTCGGCATGGTGAACTCGGTCGCCGAGTGGTACCGACCGCGGCAGGCTGCGGGGAGCCGCGACTCAGCCGCAGGCGACCTCGCCGACGCGGTCTGCACGGTCGCATTCGACGGCCTGCGCGTCCGCCACGGCACTGACCAGCCCTCGCCTCATTAATCTGTCCGGCGAAAGCGGCGAACTTAGCCAAAGAACCTAGGGAAAAACCTGGGGAAACGCCCGGGTCCGCAGGCCTGGGCGTCGAATTACCGTATCGCGGCAAGGGTCGGCGGAGTATGCGAACTGGGCGTCCAGCAGTTTCCTATGTCGCTGGCCGGTCGCAGCAACCTCACTAGCAGCCAGTGCATCTCGATGGGGGGTGCCACTCGAAGCTGCCCCAGCCGGCACAGCAACTCGAGCACTAGGAGACCTCGAATGAAAACACACGACTTGCGGGGCCAGCGCATCCGATGGCCCCGCGCTGCTATCGCCGCGGCCCGCGGCCGCTTGCCAGTGGGACGGCCGCGCCTGGTGCGCGGTCACCCAGCACGACTTGCCGCGATGCTGGCCGCGGCGGCCACGCTGGCGCTACTCGGCTCGACTGTGGCAGCCGCGTCGGGCAGCGCCCCGACCCCGGCCAGCACCGCCAGATGGCAGCAGGCCATGCGCGAGCTTCGTGCGCCGGGCAAAGGTTGCTTCACCGGGTCCTACCCACTGGTGCAATGGCGGCGGACTGAGTGCACCACAGCCCCGAATCGCCCCTTCGTGCCGCGTGGCGCTTCGGCGGCCCAGTCCCGCCCGCAGACCATCGGAGACGGTAACGATTACTCGGCAGCGGTGACCGGCAGCCCGCTGTCCAGCGTGACCGGGTCGATCGACAGCATCTCCCCGGGTAGCACCGAGTGGCAGCTCAATAGCACCGGAGGACACGTCGCCAACAGCTTCTCGCTGCAGCTCAACACCGAGCGCTTCAACTCTCCCAAGTGCTCGGGATCCCCGTCGGGCAGCGGTTGCCAGGGCTGGGAGCAGTTCGCCTACGCCACCGGCTATAACGGGATCTTCATTGAGTACTGGCTGATCAACTACGACACGACCTGCCCATCGGGCTGGACGTCCTACCATTCGGATTGCTACAAGAACTCGCCGGGCACCAAGCTGTCGACGTCCGCGCTGACCGCGCAGGAACTGCCGCAGGTGACGCTGACCGCAACGGCCAGCACCGGCGGCGACACCGTAACACTGACGGCCGCCGGCAAGTCGTACAAGGTCAGCGCGGGCGACGTACTCGACCTGGCCGCCCACTGGCAGAGCGCAGAGTGGATACTCGGCGGCGACTGCTGCGGCACCGAGGCCTACTTCAGTTCGGGCACGACGCTGATACTCAGGACGACCCTGGATAACGGCACCGCGGACCTGATCCCGTCGTGCGAGCTGCCGGGTGGATCCACCGGCGAGACCAACAACCTCGACCTGCCTGCCGGCCCGGGACTGGGCGAGGACACCCTGCAGGCAGGAGAGACGTCCAGCGCTCCAGCCACTTCGCCGTCATGCGGCGATGCCTACCTGATCGGCTCGGAGCCCGGCAGCGGGGTCGCCGTGCGAACGGGAAATCCGGTC
>JASHTT010000145.1 GCA_030040415.1 Streptosporangiaceae bacterium
GTTGTTGTTGACACATTCTCCGGGGCTGCCGCAGAACCCGCCGTTATTGACCTTCACAGTGACATGCCATCCCGCCTAGTCAAAATAATTCAAGACCGAGCCGTCCGCTGCGTTCGCGTGATCACCAGCGAGCCAGTGGGATTATGCAGTTCCGAATCCCGGCGTCAGCAAGTAGGTGACCACGCCCTGGAGCCTGTTGGGCCAAGGGCCCAAGGGGCTAAGGGCCGGCCCGGCGCGATGGACTAGGCTCAATGACCAAGAAACGGACGGCCAATACCGGCGAGTAGCCGACGCGAATGGATGGGCGAGATGTCCTCAACCCAGGATCGGCCGACGTTCGACACCAGCGTGCCGCACATCGCCAGGGTCTACGACTACTGGCTTGGCGGCAAGGACAACTTCGCGGCCGACCGGGAAGCCGGCGACGCGGTACTCAACGTCTACCCCGAACTGGCCTCGTCCGTCCGGGCTAACAGGGCGTTCCTTGCCAGGACCGTGCGATACCTGGTGGCGCAGGAGGGCATCCGCCAGTTCCTCGACATCGGCACCGGCATCCCTGCCGCGAACAACACCCACGAGGTAGGCCAGGCGGCCGCGCCCGACTGCCGGATCGTGTATGTCGACAACGACCCGATAGTCCTCGCCCACGCCCGGGCGCTGCTGAAGAGTTCTCCGCAAGGCGCCACCGACTACATCGACGCAGACCTGAGGGATCCCGAGGCGATCCTGGCGCAGGCCGAGCGGACACTGGATTTCGCCAGGCCGGTCGCGGTGATGCTGGTGGCCGTCTTCCACTGCATCGGCGATGACGACGACCCGGCGGGTATCGTCAGCAAGCTGATGGCGGCCACCGTACCCGGCAGTTCGCTGACGTTGTCGCACCCCGCTTCCGATATCGCAGCGGCCGCCGGCGCGCAGGCCATTAGCCGGTATAGCGCACTCGGCGGCGAACGGCCGACGTTCAGATCCCGCGACGAGGTCACGGCCCTGTTCGACGGCCTGGAACTGGTGCCGCCCGGGATCGTCGTCGTGCCGGAATGGCGGCCAGACAGCGAACTCGAGGCGCAGGTGCACTCCAACGTCTGGGGCGGCGTGGCGCTCAAGCGCTAGCCGAGGCACAGGCAGAACGGATGCCCGGCCGGATCGAGCATCACCCGGACGTCGGGTTGCGGCTGGAACTCCGCGAGCGTGGCACCCATCTCGGTGGCCCACGCGACGCTCTCGTCCAGATTGCTCACGACGATGTCCAGATGCTGCGTCGTCTGCTGCTTGCCGGGTTCGCTAGGCCAGACCGGCGGCTGGAAGCCGGCCTCCTCGTACTCGAAGTTCAGCGTCGGGCCGACGCCGCCATCCGGCGGCCGCACCTGGGCCCAGCCGTCCTCGGGTGGCCGGCCCGGCCTGGGCGGATCCGACGCGGTGATGGTCCAGCCGAGCATTCGTGCGTAGAACGCCGCCAGCTCGCGCGGGTCCGGCGCGCTGATCGTCACGGACGTCAGGTCCATCACCGGACCGGGTCGCGTCATCGTCACCCCTCGTGCGTCGCGGCTTAGCAGCACCAGCACGCCGATCTTATGGCGAAGTGAGCCGCCAGCCCGGATGACCGTAAGCTCCTGATGACCGAGGGAGGGAGCCATGCCGCAGCACGACGGCGGCCGGATGATCACGCCCGTGGCGAGCGAGAGCTGACGCGACGCGGATGGACGTTCGTAACATCGCCGAGCTGAACTCGTTCCTGGTACTCGACGCGATCA
Source organism: Streptosporangiaceae bacterium (assembly GCA_030040415.1). Classification (GTDB taxonomy): domain Bacteria; phylum Actinomycetota; class Actinomycetes; order Streptosporangiales; family Streptosporangiaceae; genus JAJYUU01. The sequence goes on from JASHTT010000145.1 coordinate 1,752, forward strand.
AGTCGCAGGGCCAGGTCACGCGCCGCGGGCTCGCGGACGAGCTCGGCCTGTCGGATGCGTCGGTGAGCCGGATCGTGCAGCGGCTGCTGCTCGCGGGCCTCGTGGCCGAGGAACCGGGTGACCGCTCAGCGCGCGGCAGGACCCCCTCGGTACTGCGCTTCGTAGGCAGCGCGGGCAGCGTCATCGCCGTCGACCTCGGCGGGACGCGATGCCACGGCGCACTCGCCGACCTGGCCGGGACGGTGATAGCCGAGGATTTCCGGCCGACCGGCGAGGGCAGGCGCGCCGCCCGCGCACTCCTTGACTGCATGTCAGCGCTGCGGTCGAGTGAGGACGGCCAGGCGCTGCCGGTGCGGGCCGTCGTCGTCGGTATTCCCGCACTGATCGATCCGAGCAGCGGCCTGGCGACGGCGGGGCCGAACGTGCACTGGCAGCACTTCGACCTGCTGGGCATCTTGGCCGAGAACCTCGCCGAGCCGTTCGAGGTGGACAACGACACCAACCTGAGCGCCCTCGGCCAGGCCTGGCGCGGCGCAGGTCGCGGCGTGCACTCCTTCGTCACCATGTCGCTCGGGACGGGCATCGGCGGCGGCGTCGTGGTCGACGGGCACCTGATCAGCGGCCGCCACAACGCGGCGGGCGAGGTGGCCTACCTGCCGGTGGGGAGCAGGAGCGGCTCGCCGTGGCAGGGCTACGGGTTCGAGGAAGTAGCCTCCGGACCGGCCCTGCACGCCCGAGCCGCCGCGCTGAAGGCTGCCGGACGCCGCACATCGCTGGCGGCGGAGTTCACGGTGTCTGACATCTTCGCGGCCGCCGCCGACGGCGATCCGGTCGGCGAGCGTGTGGTGCGCGAGCTGGTCGCGCACGCCGCCGCCGCGATAGTCGGCACCACAGCCCTCATCGACCCGGAACGGGTGATCCTGGATGGCAGCATCGGCCGGGCACTCGGCCCGTGGTTGCCGGATCTCCGCACCGCCGTCGAGCGGCGGGTCATCGCTCCGCCCGAGATCGTCATCTCGCAGCTCGGCCCGAACGCGACCGTCGTCGGGGCGATCGCCCGCGCGTTGGCGCTGGTATCGGAGCAAGAGGTGCCCCCGCACCTAGCCCGCCGTCCGCGCGGCTAGCCCAGTCCCCGCCCGATGAGCCCGGTCCCCGCCCGATGAGCCCGGACAGCTATACATCGTTCACATTCGTGCGGGCTCTTGTCCGCTGTGACGCTCATCACTAGAGTTCAGCCGTTATCAATAAATTTTCAGGCTGAAATTAATTCTCCCGCGCCTGACCGTCCAGTCCTGGAGGCAGCATGCCCGCGAAGCTGCGACTCACCGGAATCGGGCTCTGCATGGCGAGCGTCGCGTGGCTCGCC
>JASHTT010000146.1 GCA_030040415.1 Streptosporangiaceae bacterium
AACCTGCTGACCTGCGGTCCCCAGCTCGTGCCTGTGCCGCCAAGGCCGGAGATCAGCAGCACCGGCGGGCTGGCAACGTCCCCGTGGACTTCGTAGTACTGGGAGATTCCCTGGGTGCGGAGAACGGCCATGATCGCGGCCTCCTTCTCTACGGAACGGATCTGATCTGTTCCGTATTATGTCAAGGTCAGTTTCGGAACGCAACAGGCCTGTTCCGATATACAGTGGAGCAATGCAGCCTGCGGTGCGCCTGGCGGGGCGCAGAAGGGACCCGCGAACCGACGTAGCGGCGATTGAGGCCGTCCTCGACCTGGTCGGCTCCGGCGCGACGCTGTCCGGCCTGTCCCTGGTCACCATCGCCGACAGGGCTGGCGTGTCCCGCAACTCCCTGTACCGGCGCTGGAAGACCAAGGATGAGCTCTACCTTGACGTGCTCGACGCGATCAACAAGCCGTTGCCCGACCTCCGCAGGCCGACGGCGCGCGACGAGCTCATCGCACACCTGGCGGTATTGATAGAGCGCACGCTCGACAACCGGGCGAGCAGCATGCTGCGCGCGCTGCTCGCCGAGGCCGCCGCGTTCCCCGAGTTGCACCGCCGCTACTTCGACGAGATCGTCACGCCAAGGCGAGAGGCCTCGTACCAGATCATCAGGCGCGGCATCGCCGCCGGTGAGATCCGGCCCGACATCGACGTTGCGCTCGTCAACGAGGTGCTCGTCGGCCCGATCCTGGCGCGGCTGGGGTCGGGTGGCACCGAGGGCCTCGACCCGGTGCAGACCAGCCGGCGCATAGTCGACCTCGTATACGCGGGCGTCCAGGCCAGCTGAGCGGCAAGTCCGCTACTCAGCCGAGGCTTCGCGCGAGCTTGATCGCCTCCGAACGGTCGATCTTGCCACTGGCGTTCCTAGGCAGGGCAGCAACGGTGAATACGTGCTGCGGAATCTTGTAGTCAGCCAACCGTCCAATCAGGCCGTGCTTTACCTCCCGCTGATCCAAGGCCGTGCCGGACTCGGTGACTATCAGGGCGATGGGTATCTCGCCAAGGTCGTCGTGCGGCATCCGCAGGACGACCGCCTCGATGATGCCGGGGAGTTCGCAAAGCGCGGACTCTACTTCATACGGGGCGATTTTCTCACCGCCCCTGTTGATTAGGTCGTCAACGCGGCCAATGACCGTGATCAGACCGTCGTCGGCGCGGCTCGCCAGGTCGCCCGTTCTGAGCCAGCCGCCGTCCAGCTTGGCGGCCGTTGAGACCGGGTCATTCCAGTAGCCGGCCATGACTGTAGGTGAGTTGACTTCCAGTTCGCCTGTGTCACTGACTCTGTCGAGTGTGCCTGGAACCGCGACTCCGACGGCCTCCGGGCGGCGGTCGCAGAGGTCGTACGGCATGTAGTGGGTGATGCTTGTTGCCTCCGACATTCCGTAGCAGTTGACTAGGCGGGCGCCGGGGATCAGCTCGCGAAGCCTGCGGACGGTTGCGGCTGGCATCGCCGCGCCGGCGTAGGCCAGCCAAGGATTGACGGCGTGTGCGGCCCCCGAGAGCTGGAAGTAACTCAGCATCCGCGTATACATGGTCGGCACGCCTATCAGATAGCTGTAGGTGCCTTCGATCACACTGCGCGCGATCACTTCGGCATCGAACCTGCGGTACAGGTCCATGTGACCGCCGGCGACGACCGAGTGCCCGAGACCGTCGATGAAGCCCGTGTTGTGGAAAAGCGGCACTACAACCGCAGTGCGCAGCATCGGCGACGAGTTGAAGAGCCCTGCATAGGTCAGTGCTGCGCGCAGCATCGCCTGGTGCGTCAACATCACGCCCTTGGCACGCCCACTCGTGCCCGAGGTGTAGGTAATGGCTCCGACGCTGCCGGGTCGGGGAAGGATCACGCTGTCGACCCCGCCTCGCAGCGGGATGTCCGAAACGTGCAGCAAGGTCGTGTCACGCTGGTCGCCGAGGGCGGTCACGCTTGCGTCGTCGTAGACAACCACCGCGGGGGAGCAGTCGCTCAGCGCGCTCCGGAGTTCGCCAGGTGACCAGCGGGTGTTTAACGGAACCACCATCGCGTCAGCAAGGGTCGCGCCCAGAAACGCGACCGGCCAGTGCCACGAGTTCTCTAGTAGCAACGCGACTCGGTCACCCGTGAGCACGCCCGTCCGTCGGAGCTGTCGCGCGAGTGCGGTCATGCGATGCGAAGCTTCGGCATACGTCAGCGACATGCCGGTGGCCGTGTCGGTAACGAAAGGCGCCCGAGGCCGTTGCGTGACGTGATGCAAGAAAATCTCGGCCAGCGAGTTAGGCACTGTCGGCCCCTGTTTGCTCAGATGCTCCGGTCGAGGGAATTACTACTACTCAGGCTGGATAGTCATCGGCCAGATTGTCGCCTACGAGTCGCAGCGCGAACTTCACATACGACGCAGCAATGTCGTCGATGCTGCGCGCACCCCCAGGTCGGTACCACAAGCTGATGTGGTTACACATTCCGAGGATCGCATAGGTAGACAACTTGGCGTCTGAGGCACTGAAGATGCCCTCCGCGACGCCGCGTTCGATGACGTGCTCGAAGCAACGCTGGTAGCGGTCCCGTTTTTGGATCAGGACGGCTCTGTTGTCCGGCTCCAGGCTGCGCAGTTCGACATCTCCGACGACCCATTCTCGCGGCCGCGTCGACACCAGCCCAATGAAGTGTCGCACTAGGCCCGCCAGTTGTTGCCGCGTGCCTGACTCGGTATCGAGCACTCCCTGGGCACCGTCCAGCAGGTCATCCATGGTGCGGCCGAGGACCGAGAACAGCAGCTCTTGCTTGTTGGCGAAGTGGTGGTAGAGGCTGGCGGGCTGGATACCGACGGCCTTCGCGATCTCGCGGAGTCCGGTCCCGTGGTAGCCCACGGTGTAGAACAGGTCGGCTGCCACTTCCTCGATCTGGCGTACCCGATCCCTGCTCCTCACGCCGAAAACTCTACCCACAGCGCACGTTGGCGGATCGCGCTCGCCAGCGCAGGCGCGCATCGTCCGGGCTGGCGGAGTCGCCCCGACCTGCATTGCCACCTCCTGCGTCCGCGGCTGCAGTACCCGGGCTGAGCCGGCCACGGCCGTTGGTTGGGGATTGACACCAGCCCGCTTTAAGCGAGAGCCTAACGTACGATCGTTAGGTTAGAAAGAGGTTGACCTATGCCCGGTGATCTTCAGACTCGGCCGAACCGAACTTCACTGCTGCCTAACGCTGTCGGACTGGTCGCGGTGGTCCTGTTTGCCATCACCACGGCCGGCCCGGCGCTAAGCGCTGATAGCGGACTGGTTGTCAGCACGTCGTATGCGGGGGGATCGACGCCGCTGGCGGTGCTGCTGGCGACGGTCGCGATGCTCCTAGTTGCCGCCAGCCTCGGGCAGCTGGCCCAGTACCTGCCGTCCGCTGGGGGTCTGTACACCTATACCAGCCATGGCCTCGGACGGCTCATCGGCTTCCTAACTGGCTGGCTGCTCATTCTCGGGTACGTCCTGATCCCGCCCTTGGTGATTCTTGTCTTCGCCTACGTGTCACAGGCCGACCTGACCGCCAACGCGGGGGCGCCGACCTGGATCTGGGTTCCGATTGCACTGGCAGTGACCTTCGCGGGTTGGGGATTGACCGTTCGGGGCGTGCGCATATCGACGCGGGCCGGAGTTGTTCTCGGCGCCCTGGAGATTCTCATCTTCATCGCGTTTGCGATCGACCTGATCGCGCTGGCTGGCTCGCACAACACGTTGCGCGTCTTCGAGCCGAACACCGGCAACACCGACGGGATCGGCTCTGTATTCGTCGCCATGATCTATGCGGTGCTGGCGTTCGTTGGCTTCGACGGCGTGGCCAGCATGGCTGAGGAAGCCCGCCAGCCCAAGCGCAACATCCCGCGGGCGCTGATCTGGTCGACGGTCGCGATGGGCGTGTTCTGGGTCCTGTGCTACTACGCGGCGGTCGTCTACTTCGGGCCGGATAAGGCGGCCAACCCGGTGCATGGCTTCGCGGCCCTCAACGGCGGGGACCCCTGGGGCGGACTCGCGCACCGGCTGTGGGGAGGAGCCTGGCTATTGATCCTGGTAGCCGTGCTCAGCAGTGCGTTCGCCAGTTCCACGAACAGCGCCAACGCAGGCACCAGGATCGGCTTCTCGCTCGGCCGGAGCGGCGTGTTCCCCAGGCCGCTGGGCCGGGTGCATCCTCGGTTCCGCACGCCACACGTCGCGCTGACAGCACAGGCCGTGCTGACAATCGCGATCATGCTCTGCCTCGGCTACGGACTAGGCAGCCCGGAGGCGGCGTTCGCCTTCATCGGCACGATCATCACGATCTTGTTCGTCGTGGTCTACGGCATCGTCTGCGTGGCCTGCGCCGCCTACTTCTTGACCGAGCGCCGCGACGCATTCAACCCCGTGCTGCACCTGCTGATCCCGCTGCTCGGCGTGCTGCTCATGGTGCCCGTGCTGGTTGCGAGCTTCGGGATCAACTTCGGGAATCTCGGTATCGCACCGCTCGCCGGCTCGCTCCGCTGGGCCCCGCTAGCCGCCGGGATCTGGCTCCTGCTGGGCTTGGCGACGATGATCGCCCTCCGCGGCAACGACCCCGCCCGCCTGGCCAGAATGCGCGACTTGTTCGTTGAGGACACCGGCCCGACGGACGTCGCGATGTCGCCGCCGGCCGAGCAGGGTAACTCCCTGAGCACTTGAGCACTGGATCAGCCCAGCAGACCGCAATTTCGTGAGCTTTCTCCTCCGACCGACCCCTTGGCCGCCGATAAAGGGAGTGATCCGTTGTGGTGCTTAGAACATCCGCGAAGTACCTTGAGGATCTGAAGGCCCAGTCTCCGGAAATATATCTCCAGGGCTCACGCGTCGATGACCGTAGTACGCATCCCGCGTTCCAGTCCACAATCACGGCATGGGGAACTTTTCTCTATGACTCGTCCACCGATCCCGAGCTTCAAGAGCACGTGCTCGCGGACGGCCTGAAGGGCAAGACCCACCGATTCTGGTACATCCCATCCTCCCAGCAAGAGCTCGTTGAGAGCTTCGAGGCGACGTGGCGAATTGCGGAGTATTCGCCTTCCGGGAGCTATACGCGCCTTGGCCGCGACCAGCTCGCAGCTCTACGGGTCGTGACGAGGAGCATCGACGCTGACCGGGGCACTGAGTATGGCGCCCGCCTGGAGGCCTTCGTCCAGAGGTTCCAAGATCAGATGCTCATGACAGCAGCAGCCATGACGGATCCGAAGGGGCACCGGCAGCGCCGCCCGCGAGAGCAGGAGGACCCTGACGCATACCTGCGCATAGTCGATCGCACCGGCGACGGGATTGTCGTCAGGGGAGCCAAGGCACACGTAGCCGGGGCTGTCGCCGCTGAGGAGATCATCGTCCTGCCCGGTCGGGCGCTTCACCGGGACGAAGAGGATTATGCGGTCGCATTTGCGGTTCCGGTGGACGCTGCAGGTCTTAAGCTCATCTCCCGCGACGGGCACAGAGCGCCAAGCGCCGAATCGGCACCAGTATCGCACCGGGATATGGTTATCGATTCACTGTTGGTATTCGACAATGTAGTAGTACCAACTGAACGAGTATTCATGGCGGGCGAGACCGAGTATGCTGGCACTGTCGCCTCGCTGTTTCCCGATCTAATTCGCCAAGGTTACCTCGCAACCGACGTCGGCCGAATAAGCGGCTATCTGGGCGCTGCGCTTCTCGTGGCAGAGGCAAACGGAATTTCGGCTGCGAGCCATGTGCGCGCAAAACTGGCAGAAATGGCAAAGCTGCGCAGCATAATATACGGCCTCGGTGTCGCATCTTCGCACCTGGGCAAGGTGCTCGACCCGGGAGTTGCTGTACCCGATCCGGTGCTGACCGCAGCAGGCCAGCAGTTTGCCCGGGAAGCCCAGTACACGTGCCTCCGGCACATGATCGACCTTGCCGGTGCTGGAATTGTCACCATGCCTGCGGTCGCCGACTCGCAGAATCCGTCATTGGCACCGTATGTCGAGAAGTACTTCAAGGGGGCAACCGCTGGCCCGGATCGGATCCGGGCCCTGCGTCTAGCCCACGATCTCGCGGTCTCGCCATACGCGGCGTGGTGGAGCGCAGAGACGACGAACCGCTCCGGTTCGGCGGCTGCGGAGGTGCTGCAGATGCTGAGAGAGTACGACTTTGCCCACCACGAGCGCCTTGCTCGTCGCCTTGCGGCGGCTAGGTGAGGTTATCGTCCGGCAGAGGACGGCTAGGCCGGTGAACCCCCGGAGACGTGTCACTTCTTAGCCGCCGAGAATGCGCGCAGGCGTCCGCACCAGCATGGCGTCGAGCTGGTCCTGGGTGACGCCGTGGTTCCGCAGGTAGGGCAGTACGTCGTGGCTGACGTGCAGGTAGTGCCAGTCGCGCAGATCGTCGAGTGCACCGGGCGGGAACCAGTCCAGGTAGCAGGAGTAGTCGTGCGACAGCACCATGTGGTCGGCCAGGCCCCGGCGGCACAGCTCCATCACCAGGTCGGCGCGCTCGGCGAAGCTGGCGAAGTGGTCGATGCCGAACCGGTCCATGCCGAGGATCAGGCCCGCGCTGGCCATCGACTCCAGGTAGTCGGGCTGGGTAACGTCGCCGCTGTGCCCGAGGACGACTCGCGACAGGTCGGCGCCCTCGTCACCCAGCACCTCGAGGATGGCCGGACCGTGCTGGCTCGCCGCGTGCGTGTGGATGGTGATCGGCGTTCCCGTCAGCACGTGCGCACGGCAGACCGCCCGGAGCACCCGTTCCACTCCCCTGGTAAGTCCCTTCTCGTCCACTGCACACTTGAGCATCCCGGCCCGCACACCGGTGCCGGCGATGCCCTCGGTGATGTCGCGGACAAAGAAGTCCGCCATCACGTCCCGTGCCGGGCGGCCGAGCCTCGCCTCCATCCGCGGGGTGCGCCGGGAGAAGAACAGCGGCACGTCGTCGAAGGTGTAGCAGCCGGTCGCCACCACGATGTTCAGTTCGGGTACCTGCTCGGCGACCCGCTGAATGCGCGGGATGAAGCGGCCCTGGCCGAGCACCGTCACGTCCACGATCGTCGTGATGCCAGCAGCGGCGAGCGCCCGGAGCTGACGAACGGCATCGGCCACTCGCGCGTCCTCGTCGCCCCACTCCTCCGGATAGTTCTGCTGCACGTCGGCGGTGAGGATGAAGATGTGCTCGTGCATCAGGGTCGGGCCGAGACCGGATGAAGCAACCGGGCCGCGCGCCGTCTGGACCTGTGGCATCGGGATTCCGGCTACCGGTCGGACACCGCTACGTCGACCACCGCTGCGGTGCCGTCGTCGGTGGCCTTGAGAGCACGCTGCAGGGCGTCGTGCAGATCGCCAGCAGTGGCCCCTGGATCGACCCGTTCCCCATAAGCGCCGCAGGCCCTCGCCACCGCCGCGAGATCGGGCGGGCGGGCGAACCTGGTGCCGAGCACGCTTCCGCTGGCCGCCGACGCGCCATCGGGGAACAACTCGAGCACCGGTCGCCGGCTCGCCCGGTAGCCGTCGTTGTTGAGTACCACCGCGACGAACGGGGCGCCGGCCTCCGCGGCCAGGCACAGTGCCGCGGTCGGCACGCCGAACATGAACGCGCCATCACCGACGATGGCGACGGCCCGGTGCGACGGCCGGGCCAGCTTCACCCCGACGGCCGCGCCGAGCGCCCAGCCGAGGCCGGGAGCGCCCGCCGAGCACAGGGTCCCCGGCTCGTTGCGGGTGAGCAGTTCCGTCACCACCTCGGTGTTGGACACCGCCTCCTCGAGCACCACATCGTGGCTGTCGAGGTGGTCGTTCAGGGCCAGCACGACGTCGCGGACCTGTGTCTCACGCGGCCCTGCCTGCCCGCTGGCCGGCCCCGGCTGCGCAGG
>JASHTT010000147.1 GCA_030040415.1 Streptosporangiaceae bacterium
AGCTTCGCGCCAGGGAGCAGGCCAGTTCGCGGCGGCGAATTCCGCCAGGTGCACGCGGACGGGATCGGGAAGAGTGCCGGGCGCCAGGCTGCCCTGGATTGTGTCGCCCGCAAGCAAGCCTCGGTCGCGAAGCAACTCGGCCTGCTGGGGGTCGTACCAGACCAAGTTGAGGCGGCGATGCCCGACCCGCGTATCGCCCGCGGCACCAGGAACCAGGTAGGTAACCAGGCGGTAAGGCCCGGCATAGACCTCTCGGGATGGCTCGCCAGCGGCAGGCAGGGCCACGTTGGGTGGCATAGCCTCCTCGTCGACCAGACAGCGCCACAACAGGACACCGGCGTAGCGCGCGGCCGGGTGCTCCGGGTCGACGGCAGCGCGGACGGTGCTGCGCGCACCGTCGGCGCCGAGCACCAAGTCGGCGCGCAGCGTACTGCCGTCCGTAGTGACGACAGCTGCCGACTCGGCCTCGTTCCCCGGAGTAGCGGTAGTCACCTGCGTTCCGCGGCGCATACTGACGCCAGCCAGGCTCACCCCCCGTAGCTCCAGCCACGCTTGCAGCAGGTGCCAGGCCGTCGTGTCGCGATCGACACCGTGCACGACCGGCGGCTGGTCAGGAATGCCCGTCACCTGCCCTAGCAGGGCGACGTCCACCCCCAGGCCGCCGCCACCGTCTTCGGCGCGGGCCGGGCTTTGCTCCAGCACGGTCACGTCGATCCCCAGCCGGGAAAGCGCGATGGCCGCCGACATGCCAACCAGACTGCCGCCGACTACCAGGCACTGCACCGGACGTTCTTTCGCAGAGTGCATACCCGCACTGTGCCCGCCGTTGCGGCAAGACACGCGCGCCGCGCGGCAGTCTCGCCTGGTTTGCGGACCGGCTCTCGTCCTTGCTGGCTCGCAGGCTTACTGGCAGAATGCCGCCACGCAGACGCGCGAGCGTCAGGGGAGGGCGTAGTCGTGTCGCATCGGTACGTCGGAGTTGTCGGGCGAGCTCAGCTGTGGTGGGGACGGGGTTCGGTCGGCGTGGTTGCCGCCGCGACACTGGTGTTGTCCTTCGGCGTGACCGGCGCATCGGCTGCCAGCGCCGCGTCATTGACCACGACGACGCTGCACAGTTGCACGTGGAGCGCACTCGAGGCGGCAGTGGCCAAGGGCGGCACGGTGGATTTCGCCTGCTCGGGCACGATCGCGCCGACTAAAGCCATCGCCGTCGGCAGCTCCGAGAACCTCACGCTCAACGCCACCGGTCAAGACGTGACGCTGCAGGGTCACGAACTGAAGGCCACGGGGGGTAACAACTCGATCCGGCTCTTCGTGGTCAACGGTGGGACGCTTGTGCTCGACAACCTGACCGTGGAGGACTCGCAGCTGAGGCCAGCGGCCGGGCTCGCTGGGAGCAATGGGACCGCGGGGACGACCCCGGCTGCCGGGTCTGGGAATGATGGCACCTCGGGTAGTCCCGCGACTTCAGGAACTGCGGGGACTGTCGGGCAGGGAGGCGCGATGTACGTGGCGAGCGGCTCGCACGTCAGCGTTCTCTTCTCGACCTTCGAAGACAACGCAGCTGTCGGATCGGCCGGAGGAAGCGGGGGCGCCGGGGGAGCCGGTGGCAACGGTGCCGCCAACAGCACTTCGGGCACCGGCGATAGCGCGGGCGCGGGCGGCAACGGGGGCGTCGGCGGCAACGGCGGGACGGGAGCTGTCGGAAAGCCCGGCGAGGGCGGTGCCATTTACAACGCGGGATCGCTCGTGCTCGTCGATGACACTTTCACGACGAACGGCGCTGAAGGTGGCGTCGGCGGCAGCGGTGGGGCAGGCGGCAATGCCGGGAACGGCGGCAACGGCGCGGTCGGCGCTTACAACACCTGTCAAACAGGGGGCAGTGGCGGCGATCCGGGTGCACTAGCCGGACAGGCGGCCGACGGAGGAAACGCCGGAGCCGGCAAGGGCGGTGCGATCTACAACGTCGGGACCCTCCGCATCGCCGGCGGCTCGTTCGTCGGCAACGGTGCGGTTGGCGGCAAGGGAGGCAACGGCGGGAATGCCGGTAGCGGGGGTACCGGGGGCAACGGTGGGAACGGCGCCAGCGGTTTCACCGGGCCGACCAATCCCTGTGGCACGAACGGCGGCGCTACTGGCGGCACTGGCGCCAGCGGTGGGATCGGAGACAACGGACGCGCTGCTGGCGACGGGGGTGCCGGGCTCGGCGGTGCTGTTTACAACGGCGGCTCGCTGCAGATCGCTGGCGTCAGCTTCAGCCAGGACGTCGCCTATGGCGGGCAAGGCGGCCAGGGAGGAAACGGCGGAACTGGCGGGAGCGGGGGGAGCGCCGGCCAGAGCTACGGCGACTCGTCGGGCGCTTCGTCCGGCAATGGCGGCGACGGCGGCAACAGTGGTGACGGCGGGAACGCCGGTCCTGCCACTGGGGGAGCCGTCTACTCGACCTCGAAGTTCACCAGTGCCGGACCGCAGTACTCGGGCGATCAGCTCGAGCAGCACACCGCTGGCACGGCGGGGACAGCCGGCAAGGGCGGCGCGGCGGGCACGAGCACCACGGGCACGAGTGGCACCAGCGGGCAGAACGGGGCGGCCGGTTCCCCCGGCAAGACGCCGCCCGCAACCGGGCTTAACAAGCATGGCACCACCAGTGCCGGCATCCTGCTGACGACGAAGAGCCTTGCTGATGCCTCTGTCGGCGTGCACTATTCGGTGGCGCTGAAGGCGACTGGAGGTACCAAGCCGTACTCGTGGGCTGTCATCTCGGGCTCGCTGCCGAAGGGCCTCACCCTGGGCACCGCCAACGGCGTGATATCTGGCAAGCCGGCCATCAAGACTTCAGTCACCCTTGTCATCAGCGTTACCGACCACACCGGCGAGATTTCGGTGACGTCATTGACGCTGACCGTCAAGTAGGAGGCCGTCGAAGCTCTCGGCGGCCTCGCGTGGTCCGACTGTGATCAAACTCCACGCCGCGTCAGTCCGCGTGCGACAATCTCGGCCGCCGCGGGACAGCCCTTCGTGAAGCCGAAGAACGGGCCGAAGTCCCGCGTGGCCGTAAAGCC